>NZ_DAIQRQ010000014.1:88574-92374 GCF_036786105.1 Ohtaekwangia sp. | reverse complement strand
CCTTCCGCTTCCTTACGCTTCTCGCGAATTCTATCACGAATCAGGAAGCGCGCCATAGCAAACACCACGGAGTCTTGACGCACCAACAATTGCTGCAACGGAGGATCAAGATGCTTGCGTGCAAAGCGAAAGAAGAACTCCTGCTCCGATATAGATCGCTCCGTCTTTTGCAATTCAAGCGAAAAGACCGTCTTCCATTTTTTACTTAAATGAAACGTCTCTTCCATATAGGTAAACATCCGGTCAATATCTGTTGCTTCAAACAACCGGAGATCGTTGGGAATAGCAGATTCGAAATGCTTTCTGTCTTTGGGTGGTAATGCCATGACTTACGTTGAAATACAGTTTAAAAGCCTGTTTCTGCGGCTTTCAAGCGCTTGATAATCAGAAGCAAAATAAATAATTGATGATTATATTAACTAATATTATTAGTTTTATTTAGTTTTGTATTAACTAAATTAATTAGATATGAGAACGGTTAAAATATTCAATGGTATTCACAAGATTGAGGACAAGGATATGAGCCTGGTGCCTCTTCAGGTGCGCGAAATACTGCAGCACTCCAGAAAGAACCTGATCGACCGTCTGCTGACGGATACCGGCATTGAAGACTATATATATCATCGTTTTCATATCAAAGCCAATGCGCAAAAGGTGCTGCAGGTCAGAAGCAAACTTATCGAGCTGCAACATGCCGGCATTATGCTCGAACGTTATCGTTCTGTTTTTCAGCAAATACTGGAGCATGAGAATAGTAACGTGGATGCGGCTATATTTTATGCCGAGATCGATACATGCATGCAGCTATGCCTCAATGAAATGTCGCTTGAGTTTGATCCGCTCGAAACCTATCGCATCGATCATATCAATACCGTACAGAACATGCGCCAGCGACTGATCCATCTCATATTGACAGAAAATGGCATCAAGAATTTTGTGAAAGGAGAGTATTACCAGGAACTGAACGACCTGGCAAAAACGAATTATCTCATCACCGAGCTGCGCGATTACTTCTTTACCAAACGCACCGACTACGCGCAAGTGCTGCGCTATATAGAAACCAATCGGTTAGACCTGGTGGAAGGATGCAAGCAACTATTTAAACAGGAAGTAGCGGAGATTCTGGATCAGCATTTTGAGAGAAGGTGACAGGGAAAGTATACTAGTAAAGAAGTACAAGAATATACAAGCGATTGATAAAGATGCCAAGGTAGTTTTAACTACTAAGGAGTGAGAAAGTAAAGAAGTAACAGAATAGAAGAAGGAAAGTGGAGAGGAGTTACTTCTTCTTCTTGCTCTGACTCGGCAAGCATCCGGAATCTCTTTGTATTGTTTTAGGCAAACGATCAGGATCAGGTTTTCCCGTTGCTATGTAATCGTACAAAAGTAGAACGAAGCAAAACGTTCTATTACCAGTATCGATTCCTTACTAAATAACCAGCCAGCAGCTTGTAGCCAGCAGCCAGCTGCCCCTTACATCCGCGCTACAACGCCCTCACACATCCGTTCCGTATATTAGCGCTATGAATGCGGCATCGCTATTAAAAGAATTAGTATTCAGCACGTCTCGCAGCAGCGGACCGGGCGGACAGAATGTAAACAAGGTAAACACGAAGGTTACGCTGAAGTTTGATGTGATGAACTCCGCGGTATTAACGCCGGAAGAAAAAGAGTTAGTGTCCCGGAAATTGGCAACCCGCATGACTACCGATGGCATGTTGGTGATCATCTCACAAGACAAACGTTCGCAGTTACAGAATAAAGAAGCCGCTATTGCGAAATTTGAGAAAGCAATAACAAAAGCCTTTGAGAGAAAGAAGGCGCGCAAAGCCACTAAACCGTCCAAAGGCTCTGTTCAGGAGCGTATTAAAAAGAAGAAACAACTTTCTGAGAAGAAACAATGGCGCAGGAACCTGGGTGAATAGCCAGCTTGCAGCTAAATGCGAGCGAAGCAGTTTCATTTCATCGATCTCTCGGTATATTTGCAGTGTGATTTAATTCGTAATAATCCAATGAGATTAGGACAACTGGCAAGAAAGCTCACCGTAAGGCCTGCCGACATCGTTGAATTTCTGGCAACAAAGAATATACAGATCGAAGAGGGGGCCAATACACGCGTGGAAGCCGATAACCTTCAACGGGTAATACAACACTTTGCTCCACATCTGCATGACGAACTGTTGAGCATACCCGAAGAGGAAACAGCAGAAGCAGTAACAGAAACGCCCGCGCCGGCTGCTGTAGTAGAAGTGGAAGAAACGGCACAACAAGAGCCAGTGCATGCTGTAGTTGATGTAGCGGAAGATACAACAGATGTAGTGAAAGATACAACATCAGAACCTGTAGTTGCAGACGAAAAGCCGGAGTTGATCAAAGCTCCGAAGGTAGAGCTGGCGGGTTTAAAAGTGTTAGGTAAAATTGAATTGCCTCAGCTTAAGAAAAAGGAAATCAAGCCTGAAGAAGAGACTGCAGCGGCCTCAGAAGAAAAGACCACGTCAGAACCGGTAACTCCGCGCAGGCACACACGGGAAGGGAAGAAGCACTTCAGGCAGGATCGTCAGGATAATCGCCCGAGAAAGAATCCGGTGGCGGTGCAGCGTGAACGCGAACAACGTGAAGCAGAACAGAAGCGCCAGGAGGAAATTAAGCGCGAGAAAGAGCGCAAAACGCTATACTATCAAAATCGCGTAAAGGCCTCTGTGCCCACCAAACCAATGCGCATGGTGAACGAGCCCGTGGTGGAAATGTCGGAGCACGATATGAGCAAAACGCCTAAAACGTGGCTTGGCAAATTCTGGAAGTGGTTCCGTTCGTAATCAACGATAGCTATAGATAAATAGCGATAGTATAAAATATAGTATAAAATTAAGAAAGCCACCGCAACGGTGGCTTTCTGTTTATTTTCGGAAGGCCAGATCAGGATTAGAATTCAATGGTTCTGGTGGTGCCGGCACTGGTTGTTACCACAAATGTGATCTTCATATCGTTAGTAGTGCGAACCGAGCTCAGGTTATAAACCTGACCGAAGTTGCCCGTTACTTGAAGTGTTTGCTCGTGCAGCAGATTCTCGGCAGCGAAGATCTTTACAGATACAACGTCTGTTCCGTTATTCACTACGTTGAGTATATATTTATTAGGATCGTTAGCTTTTTCAGTAACAGAAATAAAGCTGGTGATTTTGCTCATAGAATACTGAACTTTTTCAACCTGCTTGCCATTTTTGTCTTCCACTACAATGGTATATTCTCCTTCAGGAAGCTCGCTGAAGTTATAAGGACGAACGAATGATGCTACATTGTTCAATACTTCGCTAAACACAGCCTTGTTGCTGTTGTTGATGATTGATACTCTTACTTTACCTGCTTCGTTGGCCTTGTAATAAACTTTGTACACGTGAGCTGATGCTGACGTAACCGTTAAAGATGTAGGAGAATCAGCGAAAGCAGCTACCGACATCATGAGGGCGAAGAACAGAACGGTGATTTTAGAGCGCATATTCATTTGCTTATAAAGTGTTTTTGTTTTGATGATGCAAAGGTGATCAAACCAATTCATCCAACTTTTGTAAAGATGTGCCCGTAAGCTTTACGTAAGGAAAAGTATTAACCTGCGTAATCAGGATTTTCTTTTCAGGTGAGCAAGACACACAAAAGAATGATTCAGAGTTTCCCGGGATTCAACAGCCTGTTTCTGTTAAAACCTATAATCAGAATATTATTTTGATTTATGTGTTAAAATAACCCCTGTTTATCTGTTTAAAATGATAAAAATACCTGCTTTTAGAATATAATTCTGATGAT
>NZ_DAIQRQ010000014.1:75967-88474 GCF_036786105.1 Ohtaekwangia sp. | reverse complement strand
ATTGTAAAAGATATACTCACCAGCGCACCCGTGCATCATCGCGGTATAAAAGTACGTTTGGAGGATGGACAGATTGGAAGGGTTCAGCAGATTATGGAGTAGCTGCTGGTCGCTGGCTACCGGCTACTGGAGGTGTGGGAGTGGTGGCTACTGCTTTCTGTTTACCTGCTAAATGAGACTCACCATTTTTACTGTTACCAGCAACTGACCAATATGGCGTTGGGTGTGTTCTGCAGCATGAAAGAGTAAACCCTGTACTGTGGATGGAAGTTGTTTTCGTCCTACACCTCGGGGTAGCAAAAGATCAGCTTCGGATGTTGCGCTGAGTTGCAGTATAGTTTGCTGCACTTGTTCGCGAAATTTCTGTAGGAGCGACTGCGAAGTATACGCTGACGAGAATTGATCTTCTGATGCCAATGCCTGAAGCTGCACCTCGTTCAGCGCTTCTCCGCGGGCATAAGTGCACAAGCGATCGAGCACACCGGCAAGATGTTGCAGGTGGAATCCAACCGATGCCACGCCTGCTGGTTTCTTCCATAAGTAGATATCGTCAAATCCCTTCAGCGCTGCTTCGGCTTCTTCCACGGCTTGCAACAACGCGTGCGCCACAGGCTGCAACAAGGGCGGTATATTTTCTATGGGTCCGCGCAGCCAGACTTCCGGTTGGTTGTTCATGATAATAGGTTATTACTCTTCGTAAAATTCCTGAAGCGCTCCGAAATACATCGTATTCCAGCCGTCAACAATATCTTCGTAATCCTGATCCGGAATGTTGGTATGACGAAGCTCTACTGATGTACTATCATCGCCAGCCGGATGTAACTTTATAGTAACAATAGATTCTTCAGGTTGATCTCCGAAGTACCATTGTTGCACGATCCTTTTTCCTGGCTCAAACGCTATATTTCTGCCTACAATGCTGCCGTCCCAGAGTGAAAACTCAGACCCCGGCTCAGTTGACATCTCTGCTGCTTCACCTGACCATAATTGAATTGTAGTGGGATTGGTAAGTGCAAGGTATACATACCCGGGCGTAGCGGGTATGGTATAGTATTTCTTGAAATCCTTCATTCCGCAAGGTAGAAAAAAGTTTCGGCTGCTAGCCTCTGGCAACGAGCTGCTGGAGCGCCACTTACTTCGGTGCTCGTCAATCGTCTTCCAGACTTTGTAAGATTATGACTGCATTGCAAAAAACGTTTCCCTGCTCAGCAGTGTCTTGTCATACTTCAACAGGATGTTATGATACCTTCGTTTGAGATTTGAAAGTTTATCCTTCGCGGGCTTTTGAATTTTCAGTTCTTCGGTGTCATGCAGCATTTGCGCTATTGCCGGATGATAGAGAAGTTCCTCCGTGTCCAGGAGTAATGTCTGAAGATCTTTGTTCAGAATAGACCTGTGTTCCAATGTCAAATCTTTATTCAGCTGTTGCAGTGTCTCGCGTATAATTGCATACGTTCTTCTTAGAAGTCGGTAGGAGGCAAGTTTATATTCAACACGATCTATTTCATTGAAGAAACCAATGTCTTCAAGTTTATCTATAAGTTCTTTTGCGCTTGGTTTTTCTCTGACAATCAACGTGTTTTTCTGTAGTTCTCGAAAGATAAGAATAAGTGTACCAACACCTAACAGGAAGGAAATGACATACATCATCGGGTCAGCGAGTAATTGCGCTATCGTTATATCCAACAACACCATATTAACTTTTGGAAGGATTGTTAACGTTTAAAATGGTACTTTTTATTAAAGGTATACAGATCAGGTGTATGTTTTAAAGAGAAATTTTATCATTTTAATTACTCACCATTTTTGTGGTAGTATATATATGTTATCTATGACATGTTATTCGTTAGCAGTTAATGATTTTCTATAAAAGTAGATTGCGGTAAGGTAGCTGATAACAATTTATTTATATGCGTATCTTCTGCTTTGCTATTTTCGAAATAAGCTCATTCGTGTTTTTAAGATTGAATTTACCGAGAATGTTAGCACGGTGAGTATCGACCGTGCGCGGACTTATCTCCATCAGTTCTGCAATCCTCCTGGTGGAATTACCTTCCATCAGGTAACGGATTACTTCTTTTTCTTTGGCGGTAAGGAATGGAAGGCCGCGGAAATTTTTCTTATGCAGGTTGCTAATGAGGCGGTTTGATATGTCAAGGGAATAGAATTTTTCGCCTTCCAGTATACGTCCTATGCCCATGAGCAATTCCGATGGCTCAGAATCTTTGTGAATATATCCATCGACATCCGCTTCTACAGCGCTCAAGATATAGCATTCTTCGTTTAATGCGGTAAGTATAATTACCTTAATTGACGGGGTATTATTTTTTATATATGCCGCTATATCCAGTCCGCTTTGCCTGTTAAGAGAGATGTCAATGAATACAAGATCTGCATTTAGAGTTGAAATATGCGGTTTAATGGCCTGGAAACTTTTGTATTCACCGACTACCACAAATCGGGGATCACTTTTTAGTAACGTTACAAGACCAATTCGATAGAGGGCGTGATTATCTACTACAATTACTTTCACCATGTGAGTAAATATAGACGATTCAATCAAGCGGTGAAACCATCAAACGTTTGATGATATAACAAAAATTTCGAAGCGATGCGGAAATCGGTTGAGAAGTATGTGGGCAAAATAAATATATAGTATATTCTATAAAGGCAATGGATATACTTCACTTTCAATTGCCTTGCGAAGGGCTGTTGTATGCAATGAATTTAGTGTGTAACCCAGGGGCCGCGACTCTTGCTGGCCACGAGTGGTTCTTCAGAAGTATTGCTGTCAAAGCCGCGTTCAAACAGTCCAGGTTCATTCATCCGATCATCTGCCGGAATGGTACGGGTAAATATAGCAGCCAGCACCAACAGACTACCGGTCACTACATGTGGGAGATAAACCTGTGCATCAAATTCCAGCAACCAGGGGGAAGCTACGATCAATGTACCCAGTATAAAATCAAAAATAAGATGTGCTGTTATGGGGAGCACTTTCATAAGGCCTGCTTCGTATTGGGTTAAAAAGCTATAGATTATGATGCTTGTACCGGCGATAACTAAAACCCAGGTCTCCTGGCCGTAGCTTGCAAATCCGAATAACCAGGGAATTGCGATCAACAAACTTCCCACCAGATAATCAAGCACGCCATGCACTTTTGTTGATATGAATTTCATGAACGTCAATTTGACCTTAAGGTAACGACAGAAATCTGTGTAAATTCTGTGCCGAACGTTCCAAATCTACACCAACGTTTGAAATCCGGTTGTATGGATGAACGCTGACGACTATTTTCAACGATCAAAAGTTATTTTTCGTAGAGGAGATTGCGCTTGTTGTGGTATAAAACGCTGATGACCAGGTAGTAGAATGTATTTATTGGAATGTTATCCAGTATGAGAATACCTTGCTAAAATATCAACCCGGTTCTTGCGAATTGCGTATCAGAAGTTGAAATATATATGTCGCCCAATTGATATAACACCGTTCCATTTATCAGTACTTTCACAACCGTATGAACGCTACAACCCTTACACCCCCGGCAACTGTACCCATTACAAAATCTATCCGTATTGAATCGATCGATTTGCTGCGGGGGATTGTAATGGTGATCATGGCGCTAGACCATGTGCGAGACTATTTTCATGCTGATGCATTTCTGTTCAATCCGGTAAACCTGGAGAAGACAACTGTTGCTATATTTTTTACACGATGGATCACGCATTTCTGTGCCCCTGTATTTGTATTTCTGGCCGGCACATCGGCCTTCATGGTAGGTAGCCGAAAGGGCAAAAAAGAACTTACTGCGTTTCTGTTAAAACGTGGTATTTGGCTGATCGTTCTGGAGTTTACAGTAATCAATTTTGCCTGGTTCTTTAATATACATTTCTCACTAATGGCGTTAACCGTGATCTGGGCACTTGCGCTGGGTATGATCACGCTGTCAGCTTTTATTCACCTGCCATTCAAGGCAATTTTGATCACGGGAATTATACTTGTATTCGGCCACAACCTGCTGGACGGTATACATGTAACCGGTCAGGGAGCGGATGCGTTAGCCTGGTCGCTGTTGCATGAGCAAGGTGGTTTTACGTTTTCCTTTACGTTTTTATATGTTGGTTACCCGATTATTCCGTGGGCAGGCACTATGCTACTGGGGTATTGCTTCGGTTCCCTCTACCTGTCTTCGTTTGATGCACAGCGCAGAAAGAAGATATTAACGTATCTGGGTGGTGGCGCTATTATCCTGTTTGTAGTGTTGCGGCTGATCAATGTGTACGGTGACCCGAATCCGTGGAGTACCCAGAAGAATGGTATATTTACCTTCCTCTCGTTCATGAATGTAACGAAGTATCCTCCCTCACTGCTGTATTTACTCATCACGCTGGGGCCTGCCATGTTGTTCCTGTCAATCTCCGAAAACTTTAAAGGAAAGTTCTCGCTGGCACTCATTTCACTGGGCCGTGTGCCGATGTTCTACTATATTTTACATCTTTACCTCATCCATATTATTGCTGTTATAGCAGCCATGTCCACTGGCTATACATTTTCGGATATGACCTTCAATACGTGGGTTACGGACTCACCGGCTTTGAAAGGTTACGGATTTAGTCTGGGGGTTACATACCTTGTGTGGATCGGCGTTGTGCTGGCGCTATATCCGCTGTGCAAATGGTACGATACTTATAAACTGAATCACCGCGAAAAGTGGTGGTTGAGTTACTTATAAACACTGACTGTAAAAGAAGAAGCCCGAAATATAGTTTCGGACTTCTTTTATTTCAGAACATTCAACAAGGTGTTGAACTTGATCTCGGTTTCATTCCATTCCCGTTCGGGTATAGAGTCGATCGTTACACCGGCACCGGCATAGAGTATAGCTTTACTGTCGAGCAGCTGCATGCAACGCAGATTGACAAATATATTTGTATTGCCCGCTACATTTACCGGGCCGAGGAAACCTGCATAGAACTGGCGATTATATCCTTCGTGCTTCCTCAGAAAATCAAGCGCGGGTTCAAGTGGCATACCACATACTGCCGAAGTAGGATGGAGGAGTTGAAGCATAACCGAACCCAGTTGCGGGAAGTCGATCGCTTTCATATCCACGGTAAAATCAGACTTCAAATGGATCAGATTGCCAGCCACTACGGTCTTGGGGCCATGCTCATCATATTCCCGTACCCGTATTTTTTTAAAGCAGCTAATCACATAGCGTTCTACCAATGCCTGCTCTTCAATTTCTTTTTGGGTCCAGGCAACAGTTTTCAGGTTTGTGCCTTCCTGGTAAGGTTGCGTTCCGGCCAGTGCTACAGTTCGGAATATCTGTTTGTCTTCCACGCTTACCAGTACCTCGGGCGTTGCGCCCAGCCAGCTTCCGCTTTCAGGAGAGCTTACAAACGAGATCAATGCGTTAGGGTAGGTGCGGCACAGGTTTTGAAACGACTGCACTATATCGAATTCGGGAGGCAGGTCGATCATCTTTGTGCGGGAAGGTACGATCTTCTCCATCGTTCCTTTCTCAATCTCTGCTACACCTGCAGCTACCAGCGATGTATAATCAGTAACGGCATGGTGTATGACTTCGGTATTCTTAGCGTGATGCAACCGGGTAACTTTTGCAGACATTGCCTGAAACTGTTCCTCAAACCAGGTATGCGAAGTGGTCTCTACCGGATGCTCCGGAGCTCGCAATGTTCCGTCTGTGAACGAAAATTTATAGTCGGCTGGTAGAAATATAGTATCGCTGTTTCGGTCGAAAGGAGCGAAGATAAATCCCTGCTCCAGCTCTTCCAGAATAGTAGCATCCCGTTTCAGGAGCTGCGGCTTGCGCGAAATAACAATATGCTTTACCGAATCGTTGGGAAGACGCCACACGGCAACTGAAAACTGATTTTCAATTGCATAGGCGATGAGGGTAGACAAGTAATCGGTTTCCCGTTGCAAGGATGGTGAAACCGCAGTGACATTATTCATGCGCAAAGCCAATTCTCTTCTTAATTCTTTCTGTCAAGCACCGCCATGGTAATCCGGCTGACGCACACCAGCTGGTTTTCTTCGCTGGTAATGCGGATCTCCCACACCTGTGTCTTTTTTCCTATATGTATTGCTTTGACAATACCTTTCACAAATCCGCTTCGTACGCTTTTAATGTGATTGGCATTTATCTCTAATCCAACACAATACTGCTGGGTTATATCTACGCAACACATGGCAGCCACACTGCCCATGGTTTCAGCCAGGGCCACGGAGGCGCCACCGTGTAACAATCCCATGGGTTGATGAGTTCGATGGTCAACAGGCATTTTTGCTTCGAGGTAATCTTCGCCCACGGCTGTAAATTCTATACCGATATTTTCGGCCATGGTGTTGGGCGACCACTTGTTGAGCGCTTCAACGGTTACGTGTTTAAAAATGCTCATGCTTCGGTTTAAATCTGCTTCGTATAGCCTTACCGCGGTGTTGCCGGTCAAATGAACAATCTGCCCGGATAACTGTTTCTGATAACGGATAACTGCTTGCGATTAGCTATACTTGCGCCCAAAATAATGCAAAATTGACCAGTAAAAAAATCTACCTGATCCGCCACGGACAAACAGACTTTAATCTGCAGAACATTGTGCAGGGTAGCGGTGTGGATACCGATCTGAACGATCGCGGAAGGGCACAGGCACAGGCTTTCTTTGAAACCTATGGACATATTCCGTTTCAAAAGGTATATACTTCCGTATTGAAGCGCACGCACCAGTCGGTAAAGGGATTTCTGGACAAGGGCCTGCCGCACGAGCAGCTTGCAGGTTTAAATGAAATCAGCTGGGGCACGAAAGAAGGCTTCAAGGTTTCTCCTTCCGAAGATGAGTACTATCATTATATGCTGCGCCAGTGGGAGTTAGGCAATACTTCGTTACGCATTGAAGGCGGTGAGAGTCCGGAAGATGTAATTGTGCGGATGAAGCCGGCAGTCGATCATATTATGAGCAAGACTGACGAAGAGTTGATTCTGATCTGCATGCACGGCCGGGCTATCCGCATTTTGCTGACACACTTGTTGCGTTACCCGCTCAAGAGCATGGATATGTTTGAGCATGAAAATCTTTGTCTGTATGTACTCAATTATACCGGCTCTGTTTTCTCCATCGAGCGGTATAATGATCGCGATCACTTGCGGTCGTTAAGCTGAGCCAGTGCAGATTTAGCTTTGCTATCGATACTGTTTTTATACTCGTGCTTCTTGTACAGCAATGCCCGCCTGAAGTAGTCTCTCGCCTGTGCAATGTTGTTTTCGGCAATCGCTATATAGCCTAATTGCAGGCTGGCATTGGGAGCGAAATACCACGGCTCGTCTCCATTCAACTTAATAGTTTGCAGGTATTGTTCTTTGGCCACAGCCAGGTCGTTGGTTTTGTGTGCTACCCGTGCCTTTCTATAGGCATACTCCACCTGGTCGCGTTTTGTGGGGAGCTCTCGTGTTGTGATGGACGCGAGCACCCTGGAAGCATCATCATAATAGCCACCATCGGTATAGTATCGTGCACGTGTCAGCTTGATGTGCGGCAGTTCATCTTCGGCCATGCTTCGTGCCGCATATTTATCAGCTTCCGCAGATTCTTTTCCAATTGTTTTGGCCTGCTTGAACACAGCCCGTGCATCACTGCTGTTGCCATTCAACCAGTAACACAGCCCGATTTTGTAGTTGGCGTCTTTCATGTAGTTAACGCCTTTATAGTTATTGATGAATGACCGATACGATGATATAGCATTCAGATATTCAGCCTTGTGCAGGTATACTTCTCCTTTCAGGTAATCGGCATAGTAGAGGGGAAGGCTTTGTGGTTGATCGCTCAGTGTGTTCAGCATAACGAAAGCCTCTTCGCTCTGCGAGTTTTTGATCGCCAATGCTGCTCCTAAAAACAACGCTAACTTGTTGCTGGGATGAATAGCAAGGTCTTTCTTTACTTCGGCCAGCGCTATGGCTGGCTGTTGCAATACAAATCCCTGTGTAAGTGCATACAATGCACTGGCTTCAAATGAGAGCACATGATTGGATTGAGAGAAGTTACTGAGCTCGTTCAGTCCCTGCTCTACGGAGCCTTCCATGTTTAACAGGCCCAACACCCAGTCATACTTTTCAGGAACAGATCCGATAATGATTTCAAGCAGTCCGGCGGTTTTATGAATCGCGGCAAACTTAGGGAAGCGTTTTTTGATTTCCTGTGACGTCTGATACGCCTGTCGCAGGTTCAGTGCTGCATCAAACTCATGGCCGTACTTCAGGTATACAAATGCCCATTGCAGACTGATTTCGGCTTGCAGAAACAAGTCATCTGCGGAAGTAAATTTGGTCTTGCGGTCGCGTCTTTTCTCGAACAGCGCCTCATAGTCAGAGAACTTCTCGCCATCTTCAGTAATGAGCAGTTCAAGGGCTTCAGCGAGTGCGGTTACATAATGTTCCTGCGGAGTTTCAGGCTTAGGGATTAGCGCGCGTGCTTCCTCCGTTTGCAGGTTCATAACCAGGTCGTATGCCTGTTGGGAGGTGGTATTAAAAGTCCATTCCTGCGCATAGCCCGGCAGTAATGCGCATAAAAAAAGGCAAGCGCAAAGGCCTGCCTTTTTGTGTAAACAAAAAACAATGTTATTCAACTTTCTTTCTGCGGCTAGGTGCTGGTGCGGCTGTCTTAGCGGTTTTGGGTTTGTCGCCTTCATCGAGGGAATCCATATCAACGTCTGCTAAGATACGACCAGAATGTTCATCGATAACAATTTTCTTTTTCTCGCGGATCTCAGCGATCTTTTGAGGAGGGATCACGATGTTACAACCTTCTGCGGCACCACGTACTACGCGCACTACGGCCAAGCCGTTGGAGAGACTTCCTCTCAGCCTTTCGTAGTACTTCAGTAATTTATCTTCAATCTTCTTGGAAGCTTTCTCACGCTCGGCAAGGAGTCTCTTTTCTTCTTCCTGGCTTTCTGCAAGGATGTCGTTCAGCTCCTTCTTTTTATTATCCAAATGCTCGCCACGTTCTTTGATCAGCGCATCTGTTTTTTCGATCTCGTCTTTCTTCTGGGTAATGCTTTCTTTGCCTTCCTTGATCCGCTTTTCGCAGATCTGGATCTCCAGTTCCTGGAGCTCTATTTCTTTGGTAATAGCGTCAAACTCTCTGTTGTTCCTAACGTTCTTCTGTTGCTCGCTATATTTCTTGATAAGCTTTTCAGCTTCTTTGATACCTTCCTTGTGCTTCTTGTTGTTTTCCTCGATATCCCTTAGCTCGGCTTCGTGGCGGGTGAGGCGGGTTTTGTAGCCTTCTATTTCATCTTCCAGATCCTGAACTTCGTCTGGCAGATCGCCCCGGAGTTTTTTAAGTTCGTCAAGATTACTGTCAATGGACTGGAGTTTTACGAGCGCTTCAAGCTTCTGTGCGACTGATTGATTTTCCATTCGTTATAGGTAGCTAATTGGATTCGTGACGGTTTTTGAAAAAATGATCGCAAAAGTAGAAAATTTTTTCATTAAAACATCCTGTAAAAGTTCTTTGGTGAATACTTCACTCTCATAATGACCAATATCCGCTATGGTTATACGGCCATCAGCATCGAAAAATTCATGGTATTTGAAATCGGCCGTTATAAACATATCGGCCCCTGACTGGATTGCCTGAGGTAGCAGAAAACTGCCCGAACCTCCACATACGGCCACTTTTTTAACCGGGCCTGATTTGATTTTAGTGTGACGGATCACTTGTAAATCCATACTGATCTTTAAACCCTGAAGAAAGGCTAATGGTTCAACGGGTGTTTCTAACTCGCCCGTCATCCCTGATCCAACTTCCTGATTTTCATTTGATAATATACTCGAATAATATGCAACTTCTTCATACGGATGTACTGACCGGAGCGCCTGTAATAGTTTTCCTTCCAGGTGTGTAGGGAAAATTACTTCTGCACGAACTTCCTTTACGAACTCCTGCTGATTTGCTTCACCGATGTGGGGGGAAGCACTTTCATTAGGCATAAAGGTGCCCGTGCCTTCCGTGCGAAAACTGCAGTTCTTATAGTTACCAATCTGTCCGGCACCCGCCTGATGCAATGCACCTAGCACAGCCTCGGCATGTTGAGTGGGTATAAAAGTGACGAGCTTGCTCAGTGTATCTTTTTTCGGCTGAAGGATTTTAAGATTTTTGAGGCCTATCTTTTCGCATATCTTACGGTTCACACCCATGTGTACATTATCGAGATTGGTATGGATGGCATATATAGCGATATCGTGTTTGATGGCTTTGATTACCGTGCGCTCAACATAATTATTGCCGTTCAATTTTTTTAATCCCCTGAATACAATGGGGTGATGGGCTACAATGAGGTTACACTGAGAGGTGATGGCCTCTTCTATTACCGCTTCAACGCAATCCAAGGTTACGAGTATACCGGTTACCGTCCAGGAAGAATTGCCGGTGATCAGCCCTGCATTGTCGTACGATTCCTGGTAGCTTCTTGGAGCGATGGATTCCAGGTAATCGGTTACATCTTTTATCTTTACGGTCATACGTACTTGTTCCGGGGTGAATATAGCGGTTCGTATGTAAGAAATTTTACGTGATGAGTTTAAATTTCATTCGCATTCCGGTTCTGAGTTCAGGCATTTTATATTTTCTATGATAGTATTTCGAATCCTCCTGTTTCCCTTCGCTGTGCTTTACGACCTTGTTACGACTCTGCGGAATATATTCTATAACCGTGGCCTGAAGCCATCTGCAAGTTTTGATGTACCGGTTATCTGCGTTGGCAACCTCACAGTGGGAGGCACCGGGAAAACACCCATGATAGAACACCTTATCCGGCTGCTCTATACAAACTATAAAGTAGCAACACTCAGTCGTGGTTACGGCCGAAAAACAAAAGGCTTTCGCATCGCCTCTTCTCAAGATGATGCCGGTACTCTCGGAGACGAACCCGCGCAATTTCATAGAAAATTTACCGACCGGATACTGGTAACCGTAGGAGAGGATCGCGCCTTTGCTATACCCAATATCTTGCAGGAAGCAGAAGATACCAACGTAATCCTGCTGGACGATGCCTATCAGCACAGACGCGTAAAACCATCATTTACTATTTTATTGTCAGACTACTACCGGCCGTTTTATGAAGATTTTCTTTTGCCTGCGGGTCGTTTGCGCGAGTCACGCGGCAATGCATCGCGAGCGGATGTAGTAGTGGTTACAAAATGCCCGTCTGTAATTTCGGATGAAGAGCGTATGGATATTGAGCAACGTATTCGGAAATATACTTTGAGCCCCGTATTCTTTTCAAGCATCCGTTATGGTGTGCCGGTGCCTTTTGGTAATAAGCAGTCATTGAGTGAACAGGTTATTGTTATTACCGGCATAGCACAGGCTGAGCCTTTCATTAAATTTATCTCGGCTGCCTATGCTATGGTGAAGCATATTGAATTGACCGATCACCATACCTATACTCCGGATGACTTCAAGCGCCTGCAGGAGTTGGTGGCAGCGAATCCGGCAGCCAGCATTATTACCACCGAAAAAGATATGGTAAAGATGATCGACCACCGGTTCGATGCTGAACGAAGAGAACTTCCATTATTTTATATTCCAATCGAAGTTAATTTTTTGAAAAATGGACAGGATTTTGATACGATGATTTTAAATGCCGTCACCGATGAGTCTAAGCCATCAGAAATCATTTAAAAGTCTATTTTTGCGCGTGCGTTTCATCCGATTTATACTATTCATAGGTTTTGCAGGGAGCATAACAATGGCTTCGGCTCAGGACGATAGCCCGCGGAGAGGTTCACGAATTATTGATGACACTACCAAGCAAGTATATGGCCCGAAGACCTCGCGTTATTTCTTCGAGAAGGATGTCTTCCTGAACAGGCAAACCTATTATCTCATCGATACGGTCCCGCGCAATTTTCATCGGTATACCTACATACAGAAGAACAATTACATGTACCAGGATCTGGGCAATATAGGTACGGCAATGAATCCGATCTATTATCAGACACCTGATATTATCGGGGTAACGTCAGGCTTCAGGCAATACGATTTGATCTGGGATACAGAAGAGGTTAAGTATTACGATACCAAATCACCATATTCCAACATGCGTGTGATTCTGGGCGGCAAGGGGCGATCGATAACACGGGCAACGTATAGCCGCAACGTTAACCCCCGTTGGAACGTGGGCTTTAACTACCGGGGACTTTTTATCGATAAGCAAATACAGCGCTCCGGTAAGGGCGATCGTAATGTGGTATCCAACTACTATGATCTGTATACTTCGTATCAATCCAAAGACAGTACTTACCGGCTGTTCTTCAATTTCCGCAGAAATATGATCCAGGCTGATGATTACGGAGGGATCAGCCAAACAACCAATGACTTTACGTATGCCGATTACTTTTTTGTGAACGCGCTGCCGTCACTCACGCAAGCCATCTCGAAAGAATTACGATCCAATATACACCTGTTCCATCAATATGAAGT
>NZ_DAIQRQ010000014.1:0-75867 GCF_036786105.1 Ohtaekwangia sp. | reverse complement strand
ATCCGTAATTATTCGATGAACTATAACTACATCGATGCGGATACATTGGGATTAAAAACGAAGGGTGCAGAAAGCTATCTCGGAGGCCGGATGGCACTGCGCCTGGATTCAATCGGTGAGATTGGCGGCTGGGTTGAAGTGATGCAAACCGGTAATTACCGGATTGAGGGAAGTATCAAAAGTCCGTGGTTTGAGGCTACGCTGAAACAGATGCAGTATGCACCTTCATTCATGCAACAGGCCTATCGCGGTAGTCACGATGTATGGTATCCGTCCTTTACCTATCCTACAGACTTTCACAATGTAAATGTTACGCAGATCAATGGGTATATACATTATCGATCGCGTGTGTTGTCTGCTTCCCCCGGACTTACTTTTACGCGTTTGGGTAACTATGTATTTTTCAAGCAGGGAAACTTTGATCTTGACCAAACCGTAATGCCGGTTCAGTCATCAGGGCAGCAGGTCTTTGCCGCACCCGAGCTCAATTTTACGCTCACCATGGCCCAGCACATTCGGTTGACGGGTAAGGTAATTTACAACCACATGCTCAAGAATGATGATGAGGCGATACAAATTCCCGAGCTGTTTGTAAACGGGCAATTGTCGTATGAGAATATATTTTTCAATGGCAACCTCGATATGCACACCGGTATAGACGTACATTGGAACTCCACTTACTACGCGCTCGGCTACGATGTGCCTGCACAGCAGTTCTATGTGCAGCAAAGCTTTCAGTCAAAGCAATTCCCAATTATTGACCTGTTCTTTAACACGCGCATCAAGCGAGGTCGCATATTTCTGAAGTATAATAATCTGATGCAGGCTTTTACGAAACAAGGGTATATGCCTACACCATACTATCCGGGCCAACGCAATATTATCGACTTTGGATTTGATTGGTCTTTCTATGATTAGATTTAAGATTTTAAAATTGTAAGATTAAAAGATTTGAAAAATGGGATGCTGAATCTCTTGATCTTTCCATTTCAGAATCTTCTAATTTTGTAATCTTCCAATTTTTCAATCCAGCTATGGAAGCAAAAGATAAATTCACACTCGGTCTTGAGTTGCCAACAGACCCGCGATGGGTTAATATCGCAGAGACTCACCTGGAGGATATACTGGTGGATCACGCGTACTGCGAACAGAAGGCAGCATCTTCCTGTATATCACTTATTGTTCTGTACCCTGAAAAAGACTTGTTGGTAGAGCGGCTTTCGCCCATCGTGGCGGAAGAGTGGAGTCACTTTGAGCGTGTACTGGCAGAGCTTCGTAAGCGTGGCTGGAGTCTGGGAAGGCAGCGCAAGGATGAGTACGTGGAGAAGCTTAGCCGGGTAATTCAAAAGGGAGGCAGCCGGGAGCAACAGCTTATGGAAAAACTGCTGATGAATGCATTGATTGAAGCGAGGAGTTGTGAGCGTTTCAAGATATTATGGAAGCATATTCCAGACCAGGAGCTCGCTGAATTTTACCATGAGCTGATGATATCGGAAGCCGGGCATTACAAGAACTTTCTGCAACTCGCCAAGGAGTATATGCCTGAAGAAGTGGTGATGAACCGCTGGCACGAATTGCTGGAGCAGGAGGCAGAGATTGTAAAGGGCCTGGGGCTCCGCGGAGATCGAATGCATTAATAACGACAATGGGCTGCCGCGGGCAACCCATTGTTGTTATCAATATTTGTGATGTGATTCTTATTTAGCACTGTCGGCATTAGCCGGAGCGCTTTCAGTAGATGAAGGCAGGTCCAGGGCTGGTGCCTGGGCAGGAGCTTGTTCGCCTGCTCTGTCAAGAATGTTGTTTTCTGAACCACCTCTGTCTGCGGTAATGAAGTTGGTTGCCAGGCAAAGTACCATGATGCCAATGACAAAGCTCCAGGTAAGTTTCTCCAGCAAATCGCCAGTCTTCTTTACACCGATAATGTTACTTGCTGCTGAACCTCCAAACTGGCTGGTGAGCCCGCCTCCTTTAGAGTTTTGTGCCAGAATCACCAGCACCAACAACACTGCGAAGAGAATAATAAGACCAATTACTAATGCGTACATATTCTATTTTCTTAAATCTTCAATTTGAGCCGCAAAGTAAGCCTTTTTTTGCGGAAACTTCCAAATAAGCTTCTTGAGAACCTCAATAGCCTTGTCTTTTTTACCTTGTTTTATGAGAATTTCAACCAGTGTTTCCGAAACCACATTGTCACCAAACTCACCCGTTTTAATAGTAGAGAGGTCGCCCGATGGGGGCGGAAGTACTTTTTCTTTCGCCGATGTTATGGTGGGTTGTGTTTTTATGAACTGCTCGATGATTTCGAGTTGCTCTTTTTGTTTATCTCCTTCTGGGGTAAGTTCTTCTTTACTGCTTACAATCTCATCGATCAGCTCTTCGCCCGAATCATCGTGTTTTTTTTTTCTGGTTCTTGTCTTTGGAACCTCAGCTTCACCATCCTGCTCTGCGGTTTGAGACTGCATAGCTTTGGCAAGTTCAACGATGCGTGCTTTCCTTGACTTTGTTTGCTCTTCTGATTCATGGGATTCATGATCAGTCTTTGCCTGCATAGCCCGTGCAACTTCTTTAATGCGTTCCTTTCTTGATTTTGCAGTGTCTTTGTGCTGGACTTCCTCAGCAATCTCAGAAACAGGCTCCTCTTCGGGCTCCGGTATGGAAGCGACTGCCGCAACGGGATGCTCAAACATCATCTCAAAATTTTGACGAAGCTCCGTCAGTCGTTCGAGGTCGTGCATTACTTCTTCCGCCAGACTCTCTGTAGAGGTTGAGACGCTGCGTGACGGTGCCTGCGTGGATGTCGACACAGGGATTGAAGCGGTTCGCGAAGTCCATGTTGAAACGGTTGTTGGTTCCTGGACTTTTGCCGGGTACTGTAATACGATTGACTCCCGCGTCATTACATCTTTCAATACACCCCGGTCGGCTGCATAGACAGCCGCCATTTGTAACTCAGCCTGTTGTGTGCTGAAGCCATGGTCTTTAGCCAGGCGGGCGGAAAGTGCGTGTAATATTTGGCTATAGGGGTAACTCTCTTTAAGGGAGAGTATCTCCTTAGCTTCTTCGATAGAGCTATCGGAATAGTGATGGAGTACGTGTATAAAGGAATTTTTTTCCACTGATATCATGCCTTCAGGTAAAAATACTAAATTTTACCAATTGGCAACCGAGGCATTGAAGATGTCGTTGATGATCCGGTCGAAAATGTCTTTAGTTAGCTGTTCTTGTATGTCGGTGAAGTTCTGATCGTTCGTAAAATCCTTGTAAAAAGAGAAAGACTTGTCCTTAAAACTCATTGCCTCGTCCTTTGTGTTCACATACGTTACTTTCACAGTAATGGTGAGACGCGTTGAAGAGGCATTGTTAATCTGCGTACTATTGCCGGTTGACACTGGAGAAATAGGGGTAAGCCTGAAATCGGTAATCTCCCCGTCCATCTGGAGGTCTCCATCTTCCTGTACAACCGAAAGGTTGGAGTTCTGGATCAGGTAAGTCTTCAAACTGTTGGTAAAAGTCTGGCCCATGTTGGCCGGCCCGAGGTCTGCATTGTTATAGAACTCAGGCATCGATATAGTTTTGGCATCGGTACTGATGCCCGTGAAGGAATATACTCCGCAAGACTCCAGTGAAAATATAGCTGCAAAAAAAATAAGAGAGAGAACAACTAAGGGCAGTCGAAGAAGGGACTTGTTGTGAGCCCCCTCTGGTTTACTATTCTTCAAGATCGTACTGTTTAATTTTTCGATATAAGGTTCTTTCGGAGATGCCCAAATCGCGTGCCGCATATTTACGCTTGTTATTATTTTTTCGAAGGGCTCTCACAATCAATTCTTTTTCTTTCTTTTCAATTGAGAGCGAGTCATCTTCAGTTTCATGCGTAATGTCGTGCACGTCTTCTACATGTTCATTGTCTGTTATCTCGGCTGATGGCAAGTTTAATACCATGGCATCAGACGAAGATCCGTTCATTGGTTCAGACGCATGTATACCTTCGAACAGGCCGGGATGATCTTTCACCAACTGCGCAGCTTTGGACGGATTGCTGAATGTATCAAGCACGAGTTTCTTCAAATCATTAAAATCCTTCTTCATGTCGAACAATACTTTATAGAGTATATCGCGTTCAGACATGCCGTCTTTCTCAGAAACCGATCCGGCTCCTTTATAAAGTGCCGGCAAGTTCGTTTCTTTTGGCAAGTAGCGCTGCAGTGTCTCGGCGGTTATATCCTTATTGTCGGCTGAAAGCACAGAGATCTGTTCCACTAGATTTTTGAGCTGGCGGATGTTGCCGGGGAAGCGATACTTTAATAGAATGTCTTTCGCTTCATCGGTAAGCGCAATCGGTTTTACCCTGTATTTTTCTGAAAAATCGGTTGCAAATTTTCTGAACAGAAGTTCAATATCACGTCCTCGTTCGCGCAATGGTGGCACATAGATCGGAACTGTGCTAAGGCGATAGTAAAGGTCTTCACGGAATTTACCTTCTTCCACATTGCGCATCAGGTTCACATTGGTAGCAGCGACCACACGTACATCGGTCTTCTGCACCTTGGAAGAACCTACTTTTATGAACTCCCCATTTTCCAAAACGCGGAGCAGGCGGGCCTGTGTGCCCAGGGGCATTTCGCCAATCTCGTCCAGGAAAATGGTACCGCCATTCGTTACTTCAAAGTATCCTTTGCGGGCCTCGTGAGCTCCAGTAAAAGAGCCTTTTTCGTGGCCGAATAATTCGGAGTCGATCGTACCTTCCGGGATAGAACCGCAGTTAATGGCAATGAACTGGCCATGCTTGCGCGGACTCAGGTGGTGAATGATCTTTGAAAAAGATTCTTTACCACTTCCACTTTCTCCGGTAATCAATACCGACATATCGGTTGGCGCTACTTGTATAGCGACACTCACCGCATTGTTAAGCAAGGGTGAGTTGCCAATTATACCGAAGCGTTGTTTTACATTTTGTATCTCTAAATCTGAAATTGCCATCGGTTGTTTGTCTGTTAATCATGTCTGTCAAAAAATAACATTAACAGCAGGCTGAAAATATATGCCAGCCCTTGTTGCTTCAAAAGGCTGGAGTAACAACACTAACTGTTAATGGTTTTTCCCATCAGTGTGGCACCGGTGCAGTCTTCTACCAGCACGTGCACATACTCGCCTTTCTTGTAGTTTCCTTTCGGGAAAACAATTACTTTGTTTGCAGAGTTGCGTCCCTGCAGATACTCTTCGGATCGTTTGGAGAATCCTTCGATAAGCACTTTATATACCTTGCCTACATCGAGCTTGTTTCGCTTCAGCGAATGCTCGGTTTGTTTCTGGATGATCTCATTCAGTCTGCGCTTCTTGATATCAAGGTCTATATCATCGGTATATTTTTTTGCTGCGAGTGTTCCCGGACGCTCGGAGTAAAAGAACATGTAGGCAAAATCATATTCAACGGCATCCATCAGCGAAAGTGTATCCTGGTGTTCTTCTTCCGTTTCGGTACAGAAACCGGTAATCATATCAGAAGATATACCACAGTCGTTGCCGAGGATGGTTCGTATACTCTTAATCTTGTCGAGATACCATTCGCGGGAATAGCCACGGTTCATGATGTCAAGAATACGTGTGTTACCGCTTTGCACCGGCAGGTGTATATACTTGCAGATGTTCTCGTACTTCGCCATGGTATGCAGCACATCATCGGTAATATCTTTAGGGTGCGAAGTGGAGAAGCGTACGCGCAGATCAGGATGCACCTTGGCCACCATCTCCAGCAGGTTGGCAAACGTAATAATGTTGCTCACACCGTTCTTCTCAATCCACGCCTTGTTGTTTTCTTCGGGGCTCCATTTATAGGAGTCTACATTTTGGCCCAGCAATGTTACCTCGCGATAACCTTGCGCAAACATCTGCGTTGCTTCCTGCACAATGGAATAGGGATCACGACTGCGCTCGCGGCCGCGGGTGAAAGGCACCACGCAAAATGAGCACATGTTGTCGCAGCCACGCATAATGGATATGAAAGCAGTAACGCCGTTGGAATTAAGGCGCACCGGGCTTATATCGGCATACGTCTCTTCGCGCGAAAGGAATGTGTTTACCGCTTTCTGTCCGTCATCCACCTGGCTGATGAGTGCCGGTAGATCGCGGTAAGCATCGGGGCCTGCTACGAGGTCTACGATCTTTTCTTCTTCTAAAAACTTAGCCTTCAGGCGTTCAGCCATACAACCGAGTACACCTACCAGCAACTCCGGCTTTTGCTTTTTAAGGCCATTGATATGCGTTAAGCGGTTGCGCACAGTTTGCTCTGCCTTCTCACGGATCGAACAGGTATTCAGAAATACAACATCGGCAGTAGCGATATCGGACGTGGTATCAAATCCCTCTTTCTGTAGAATTGATGCCACGATCTCGCTGTCTGCAAAATTCATCTGGCACCCATAACTCTCTATATATAGCTTGCGCTTATTGCCGGTATTTTCATCCTTCAAAACATGAACCGTTTCACAGGCTTCCGCATCCTGCGGGTTCAAAACATCCAGATCTCCAATCAAATTCTCCATCGTGTTCTTAATAAGTCGCAAAAGTACAACTTTTAGTGTTTTTATGGTGACATCTTGTCAGTGGATTTACGATTTTTCAGATTCCAATTGTAGATTTCGTCCAACTTTTAAACGCATCGCATGGCACTTATCAAGGCAGTGAGAGGGCATGAGCCGAAATTTGGGAACAATTGTTTTCTGGCAGATAATGCAACCGTAGTGGGGGAGGTTGTGATGGGAGACAATTGTACGGTCTGGTTTAATGCCGTGGTGCGAGGTGATGTTCACTCCATTACCATTGGCGACAATACCAATATTCAGGATGGTGCGGTGATCCATTGTACCTATCAGAAGGCCAGGACCGTGATTGGCAGTAATGTTTCGATCGCCCACAATGCGATTGTACACGGCTGCACGGTGAAAGACAACGTGCTGATCGGGATGGGCGCTATTGTAATGGACGATGCAGTAATAGGGGAGAACTCGGTAATTGCTGCAGGTGCCGTGGTGCTGGCGGGAACCATTGTTGAACCGGGAAGTATCTACGCCGGTACACCGGCCAGACGCGTGAAAGCAATCGGAGAGGAAATGAAAGAGGTGATACAACGGACGGCCCGTAACTATCCGATGTATGCCACCTGGTTCAAGGAATAATCTGTTCAGACACCTTGAATCCGGTATAATTTTCCTGACAAAGCGTATATATTTTCAACCATTTTTTTTAAATTAAAGAACGATTCGTTTGAGTTATGGCACCAGTAGAGAATTTAGGTTTCAGTCCGAAGATCATAGAAGAGTATAGAGAAAAAATGCTTACTCTGGGAAGAACATTCTTGTTTGATGATGAAGATGAAAACTCGGATGAATACTCACACTTCTATTTCTTAGGCAAGTTTGAAGGTAAGGATGTTATCTACGATGCTGTGATCTATACATTGCGTCTGCAACACGAAAGCGAACTCTACGAAATAGCGGAGCATCGTGCTGCCAAGCATTTTCCGGAGTATAAAAAGATTACTTACGATGAAGATGAAAACGGAAACCTGGAAACACTCGATCCGCTGGAAGAAGAGATCGGTTTGTTTATGGCTGAAGTGATCATGGAGCTTGAAGAAGACGAATCTGTAAAAGTAAAAGAACATGTAGACCTTGACGCCAATTCCGAATTTGGCGTAAGCCTCGATGTAGGGCTCCATGTAGAGCGCATTACCGACAAGGTTATTGAGAAGTTTATCAAAGACTTTAACGAAGATACATTGAAGCTGGATCCAACCCTGTATTCCTTTCAAACGGAAGATCAGGAGGCCGGCTGAGTTCAGCAAGGCTGGCTGAAAAGATTACCGGAAAATTCTTACCTCGCTGTTCAGCCTCCGAAAATTCTGCACATATTTGCGCCCTGAACTCTGAACCTTTAATTAATGAAAAATCTTTCGTTGATCTTAAACATTGTGCTGCTGGTGGCAGTCGCTGTGTTATTCTATTTACATTTCTCATCATCCAAACCAGCAGCGTCTGGCGATACTGCCGTGGAGCCTGGCGCTCTGACAGTTGCCTATATTAACTCGGATACTGTTTTAAAATATTACGATTACCTCAAAGCACAGAAGGTTCAACTGGAAGAAAAATCCAAAAGCCTGGAACAGGAATATCGCAACCGCGCCATCGGCCTTCAGAACGAAATTGCAGCCTACCAGCGTAACGTGAATAGCATGACCCTTGGACAGGTAAAGGCAACGGAAGAAGATCTGGGCAAGAAGCAACAGAACCTGCAACTCTATCAACAGACGCTGAGCCAGCAACTGATGGAAGAAGAAGCGAAGCTGAATAAAGAACTTTACGAACGCATTACAAATTTCCTGAAAAAATATGGCACCGAGAAAGGTCTTCAGGTGGTGTTGAAGTACGATCCTTCCAGCGATGTGTTGTTTGCCGGCGAAGCACTGAATATCTCCAAAGATGTTATTGATGGCTTGAACAGCGAGTATAATCAGGAGAAATCGGGTGGTGTGAAAGCGGATAGTACTGCGGCGAAGAAATAATACCGTTAACGGTTAATAGTAATCCGTTATCAGAAACAGATCTGAATGACGTGTAACTAATAACGATTAGCCTGAGAGACCAAAATTTATTTCCCATATCCCGATGGCTATCGGGAACAGAATAACACAGATCGTTTAGGGTAACCGTTAATATACTCTTCCTGATAACGATTAACGTGTCACGGATAACAGTTAAAAATCCGGCCCTGATCATGAATCAGGACCGGATTTTTTTATATTTGATGGTAACCTATGGCAAGTTTAGCACGCTTACTCCGCATCAAGAACGAAGAGCAGAAGCAGATCATTGTAATGCTTTGTACAGGCTTCTTCATGGGCGTGTTCATTGCCACCTACCAGGTAACGGCAGACTCTCTTTTTCTCAACAGGATGGGAGCTTACCTGAACAAGGCCTTTCTGGCAGCAGGTGCACTCGGTATTATTACCACTTCGCTGTTCTCATTCTTTCAAAACTGGATACGGTTTACAACGCTTGCGCTGGGCAGTGTTGTATTGATTCTGCTCTTTACGCTCGGAGCGTACTGGCTGCTAAACTTCGGTCCATCGTCATGGCATAATTACTTTGTGTTTGCCTTGTACTGCATGTCGGGTCCCATTACCGCTGTGTTATTGTTGAGTTTCTGGGGAATCTTCGGGCGACTCTTCAATTTCCGGCAGTCAAAGAGGATCATCGGATGGATTGATACCGGCCAGTTGATCGCTGCTATCCTGGCTACACTCATTGCTATTCCATTTACTTCGAAGATCATTAAAGATACTTCCGATTACTTGTTGGTTTGCGCTGGGAGTATAGCCATTGTATCGGTGTTGCTGTTCATCATTGCTACCGTTTTTACACTGGCCAAGAACGACCCGCGTGAATTTGGCGCAGCAGTACGGAGAGAGACGCGCATTACCCGGCTGGTGAGAGACCCCTATATACGGATGCTTTCCGTATTTCTGCTTATCTCTATGGTAATGTTTATGTTTACACAGTACTCTTTCCAGCAACTGGTGCAAATACAATATCCGAAGGAACGCGAGCTTACCAACTTCAACTCATTCTTTACCGGTGCGGTATATGGTATAAGCCTTATCATGCAAACCTTTATCAACCAGCGGATCATCAGCAACTATGGGTTGCGTGTATCGCTGTTTGTGCTTCCATTGGTGGTGATTCTGTTTGCATCTGGCTCTTTATTAACGGGAGGAATTTTCGGTTACGAAAAAGTAATCGGTGAAACCGGCTTTATATACTTCTTTCTGTTCGTAGCCCTGACCCGTCTTTTCAATTGGACGCTTCGCGATTCATTGGAGAACCCTGTCTTCAAGCTCTTTTTTATTCCGCTGGAAAACCGTCTTCGCTTTAATATACAGGCAAAGGTTGAAGGACTTATGAACGAGAGTGCTCGCTTTGTGGCCGGCTTGCTGATATTTGGTATGGCCTTTTTGCCATTCTTTAAACTTATACATGTTGGTATCCTTTTGCTGTTGCTGGCCGGTGCCTACTTCTATGTAGTGAATCATCTATATAATGGTTATCGGAACAAGATCCGGCTGAAACTGGAAAGCACCGATATGCAGCAGGAAAGACTGGAGAAAGGTTTTACACGTGTAACGAACCGGTTGGAGACTATGCTTGCGGCGCCACAGGCTTCAAAGGCCGTGTTCTCTTACAAACTGTTGGAGAAGATTAATGCTGCACAGGTTTCTGCATGGGTCAACAACATGATGAAGAACGATGAAGAGCCGATACGTGCCTACGCACAAGATAAGATGAATGAATTGAAAGGTCTGTCGGTGTCCGATAAGTATGTTATCCGGATGGACGGTACTAAAGTTGATGGCTCCGAAAAAAATGTATTGACCAAGAGCGATCTGGAACTCATCATCCAAAACGGTGGTGACATTACCAAAGCACGTATTCAGAAACTGACGCGATCAGGCAATCCGAACGACCGTCACTATGCAGCAGAGTTATTGCTGCACACCTCACGTGAAGAATGTACATCGTTCCTGATGGAATTATTGATTGATGCTGAGCCACAAGTCCGGAACACAGCCATCAAAACTTCCATCAAGAAAAATAATCCGGAGATCATCAATACTGTCATTGAAAACCTCGGGAGTCCGGTATACAGCAATCAGGCCATGAATGCTTTAGTGCAGATCGGTGCTACTACTCTGCCAGCACTGGATGCTGCATTTTACCGCAGTGGCCAGAGTACACAGATGATGCTGCGCATTGTACAGGTAATTGGCCGCATAGGAGGGCAGCGTGCGCGCGAGATACTCTGGAACAAAATGGATTATCCCAATAAAGTGATCGTATCGCAGGTGCTGTTGTCGTTGGGTGAATGTGGGTTCAAGGCAGGGATATCGCAGATTACGCGTATCAAATATGTTATTGAATCTGATATAGCCGATATCAGCTGGAACCTGAGTGCCATGTATGAAGTAGGCGATGAGGGATTCAGCGAACAGATTAAAACGGCACTTCAACTGGAGATCAAAAATGACATTGAGCACATCTATACCCTGCTCACCATGTTATATGATACGCGCTCCATTCAGTTGGTAAAAGAGAATATTGATAGCGGTACGGCCGAAGGCATAACGTATGCCATCGAGCTGCTGGATGTATTCCTTTCAGAGCAGTTGAAGCAGCGGGTTATCCCTATTCTCGATGATATATCCGATGCAGAGCGAATTAGTCGTCTGGAATATTTTTATCCGCGCGTGAAGCTCGATTCCCGGTTAGTGTTGAAGTTCCTGATCAACCGCGACTTTACGCAATCGAACCGCTGGACAAAGGCATGTGTACTGTTCCAGATTGGTATGCAAAAGATTGAAGACTTCAAGCTTGACCTGATTGCCCAGTTGTTCAATCCGGACTTGCTCATTCGTGAAGTATCGGCCTGGGCGTTGCATCAAATCAATCCGAAGGAATACGAACTCAATTCAAAGAGGCTAGGAGAGGCCACCAAGTATGAGCTTGATATGCTCATTATACAAGGCAAGCGCATGACGCGTTTTGAAAAGATACTCTTCTTCCAGGAGATCAATATCTTTAAAGGAGTGGCAGGGCTTACACTTACTTACCTTGCCGATCTCAGTGAAGATGTGAGGCTCAAAAAAGGAGAGTCGCTTACCCTGGACGAGCGCTCCAACAATAATTTTTATGTGATCATCTCCGGAACAGTAGATTTTTATCACAAAGGGGAACACGTGACGCAGTTCCTCCAGGGACAATTTATAGGAGAGATGCTGGGTTACCAGAACTTTTTGAATGCTAACCTCGTGGTGGCTCAAACCGATACTGTAATTTTGAAATTCAATAAAGATCAGTTCTACGAATTGCTGTCAGATAATGTAGAGCTGGCGGATAAAGTGCTGGAGTATATTTGATAGTACCGATGACGAAGGGTAAAAAAATATTCGCGGGGTTTGCTGTGGTGTTTGTAATATTGATAGGATATGCGAGTTACGACATCAGCAAGAGAACCACTTTTCCAGGCTCAAAACCGCAATTGAAGGAGCGGATCAAAGACACTTACATGACTAAAGATTCTGTTAAAATTGACTCGATTTCAAAAAGGTAACCAGATAATTTACGGTTTTCCTTAATTTTTTTGTGCAATCGGTTGATTATACTAAAAAAAGATGTAGTTTTACGACAGATTAAAGCCAACTATAGACATGACAATCCCCCTTAGTCGAGTACTTCGGGGGATTTTCATTTTATAGCCATTATCAGGACGCTGTTCTAAAAGGTCGCTTAACCAAACCGTTGTTACATGCTTACTCCAAAAAGGTACTGGATCCAGTAGGGTGAGCGTTGGAACAGTTTTTTAAGATGTTGATCTGCTACTTCTCTTAGTATTATCTCCCGCACTTTTATAGTGCCCATCTATCTGCAAATAATCCCATTCGTCTGCTATATTTTCAGATGACCGATTCAGTTATGGTACTTTTTTACTAGGGCTATATCTTTGATTCAAGATTAAAGCCAACTATAGACAGTGATTATCCCCCGGGGTCTAGGACTTCGGGGGATTTTCATTTTTATACGATTCCCTTTTTCAGAGCATGCCGGGTAGTTTATTCCATACTTTTTTTTACAACGCAAAACAAAATGCAAAACATCGCACATTGGAGTTTATAGTCGTACTTGCAATTGAAAATTTTTCTTATCTTTTTATTATGAAGAAAAGTATACTAAAAACATGCATACTCCTTATCTTTTTGCTGTATATAACAGAAGCATGTGTAGACCATAATATTGGTTCATCTTTTATTGTGTCGTGTGACAATTCTGCCACGATAAGTTACTCTGCCAATGTAGTTCCCATTATTCAAACTAAGTGCGCCATAGAAGGATGTCATGTAAGTGGTACGGGCCTGCCCGACTGGACCGTGCTCAGTAATTTACAGGAAAAGAAGAGTGAAGTGCAACGCAGAATCACCCTGCCATTAACCGATCCGGATAAGATGCCACGTGTAGGAAGCATAACGCAGGAAGAGCGCCAAACAATTTACTGCTGGATACAACAGGGTGCGCTTGATAACTAACCTAAGTTTCGTGTTCGTACGCATGGAGATACTCACCCGGTTTGCACAGCTGTATTTTGTGCGGTCAAATAAAGAGCAGCAGATAGATAAGCATGGTCGATTTTATTTACAAACCTCAATATTTTTTTTGTTGATTTGCTGATTATGAGGCTTACATATATACTGTCATTAGCTTTAATCGTTTTGTCGCATGCCGGCCGTAGCCAACAACGGTACTTTATTGAGAAGGGAAATGTCTCTTTCTTTTCTGATGGTGTAATTGAAGATATAGCAGCAGCTAACAATAAAGTTACCAGCATCTTTGACGCCAAGAAAGGGGATGTTGCCTATCTGATGAACATCAAGGATTTTCAATTCGAAAAGCGACTGATGCAGGTACACTTCAATGAAAAATATATGGAATCGGAGAAATTTCCGAAGTCATCTTTTCAGGGAAAGATCGAAGGTTTTAATCCTGAGGCATCAGGAGTACAGCAGGTAAAGGCTATAGGGAAATTAACCATTCACGGTGTTACGCGCGATGTAACTTTTCCGGGTACAGCAGAAGTCAAAGACAACATCCTGGTGCTGAAATCGAAATTTACTGTAAAGCTACTCGACTATAATATCAAAGTACCGCAGATTGTGTGGCAGAACATTGCCCAACAGGTGGAAGTAACCGTAGATTTTAATTACAGACCCCTTTAAGTAAACCCTATGCAGAAATTATTTTTACTCTTCTTTCTTCTTCCTTTTATTTCCATGGCGCAGGATGATCTGCTGAAGGAACTGGAAAAGGATAGTCCGCAAACCGATTATACCATCGCTACCTTTAAAGGCACACGCCTGGTAAATGGCCATAGTATAGAAACCAAAAATGCAGGTACACTCGAATTTATATTCGCGCACCGCTTCGGTAAAATTAATGATGGTTTATATGAGATGTACGGCTTGGATCAGGCTTATGTGCGTCTTGGGTTAGATTATGGTATCACCGATAATCTCTCTGTGAGTATTGGTCGTAACTCGGCCGACAAGATTATGGATGGTTATGTAAAGTATAAATTGCTACGGCAGCGTACAGGCAGCAACCCGTTTCCGTTTACCATGACCTTACTGGGAGGAACGGCCTATAGTATATCTCCAAAAAAAGGCAGCGAGCCGGAAGGCTTTAAAACAGTAGATCGCCTTGCCTATACAGCACAGGCGCTTATTGCCCGCAAGATCACCTCAAACCTTTCACTGCAATTAATGCCAACGTTTATTCACAAAAATGCGGTTGATCAAACCAAAGAAAAGAACAACCAGGTTGCTATCGGTGTTGGCGGAAGATTGAAACTTACCCGAAGCGTAGCCCTTACAACCGAGTATTATTACCGCCTCGATCCACCTGATAACAGTGTATTTGAAGCCGGCAGCAAACGCTATAACTCCCTCGGCTTTGGTGTAGATATCGAAACCGGAGGCCACGTGTTTCAATTAGTAGTTACCAATACCTCAAGCCTCACCGAACGAACCTTCATTACCGAAACAAAAGGCGATTTCTTTAATGGAGATATACACCTGGGCTTTAACGTAACCAGAACGTTTCAGTTAAAAAAGAAAAAATAGCAGGATATATTTCGTCATTCGTTGATCGGTGTTCCTTGATCGATATTTTTGAAATAGCTGTGAGCTGCTAGCTGTCGCCTGCTGGATGAGTGTGATTGGGAAGTGGGTGTTTGACCTCGTCATTCGTTGATCCATGTTCCTTATATTCTTGAAATAGCTGCGGGCTATTCGCACTAGCCATTGGGATGAATGAGAGTTGATAGGCGTATAACTCTCTTTGTGTAACTCTGCGTCTTCCTTGTGTTCCTTCGTGCCACTGGATTTAAATAGCTACGAGCTGCTAGTATATCTTCCGGACTTTTTCGGTCTTCGGACTTCCAGACTCATTCTACATTTATCTATGTAATTCTGTGAGGTCTGTAAGAAACAATTTACCTTTATGTTCCAAGTGTAAAGAATTGCTACTCCTTTCGATCATTGCTTATCTCGCCGTTACTGTCGCCATTGGTTTTTGGGCGTCACGAAAGGTCAAAAACTCCGGAGACTTTATGCTGGCCGGCAGAAGCCTACCCATTGTGTTAAGCTCCGCTGCATTGTTCGCTACCTGGTTCGGCTCAGAAACCGTATTTGGTGCATCTTCTCAATTTCTTCAAGGTGGTTTATTTGCCGTAATCGAAGATCCATTTGGCGCAGCGCTATGCCTTATCCTGTTTGGATTATTCTACGCACGCAAATTATATAACATGAATCTCCTCACGCTGGGAGATTACTTCAAAGTACGTTACGGCAGAACTACAGAACTCACGGCCAGTTTTTTCCTGGCCGTTCCCTATCTCGGCTATATTGCGGCACAACTCGTTGCCATGGGATTGATCCTGAACGTTGTTACTGGTATACCTACGTGGCAAGGCGTGGTGTTGAGCTCTGTGATTGTAACCGTCTATACCTATGCCGGGGGTATGTGGGCTATATCGGTAACCGACTTCATTCAAAGTATTATCATTATTGCCGGCATGTTTGTGCTGGCGTTTGTACTCGCTGAAAAAGCGGGTGGTGTGTCCGTTGTGCTAAGCGAATTTCCGGAAAAGGACAGACAGTTTTTTCCTCCTGCCGATTTCAAAGAGATTGTTGCCTATATCGCTGCCTGGTCGGTACTTGGATTAGGGTCATTACCATCACAGGATGTATTTCAGCGCGCCATGTCGTCCGGCTCAGTTAAAACCGCTATATGGTCATGTTACTACGCTGCTATACTATATCTCACTATCGCCATGCTGCCGTTGTTCATTAGCCTTTGCACAAAGCATTTATACCCGGACCAAATCAACGGCGATACACAGCTTATCCTGCCGAACATGGTGCTTCAGCACACTACGCTGCCCATCCAGATACTTTTTTTCGGATCATTGTTGTCCGCTATCATGAGTACTACGAGCTCTGCAATTCTGGCACCGGCCGTTATCTTTTCCGAGAACCTGGTAAAGCCATTGATCAAACATCGCTATAGCGACAAACAATTTCTGGTGCTTACCAAAATATCGGTGTTGCTTTTTGCGCTCGTGGCAACCGTGATGGCATGTTTACGTTCGAACATCTACGAACTGGTAGGAGAGTCATCCATCCTGAGTCTCGTGTCGTTGTTTGTTCCGCTCACGCTGGGTTTGTACTGGAAACGATCCAACAGCAACGGAGCTTTACTATCGATGGTGCTCGGTATGATAACTTGGATTATCTTTGAAGCCTTTGAAACGACATGGCCAAGCCTTGTTCCGGCAACACTTGTTAGCCTGATCGGAATGGTGATCGGAAGCCTTGTATGGCCAGTGAAGGGAGAAGAATACGTATGATAAAAATTGAATTACGCCGCTTGAATGATGCCTTCCACATGGAAGCCCGTAACGAAGCCGGGAACACGGTACAAATGGATTCATCGCCTGAGGCGGGTGGGTCAAACCTGGGCATGCGCCCGATGCAGATGCTGCTGGCCGCAATGGGTGGTTGCAGCTCCATTGATGTGGTGAGCATTCTGAAAAAGCAGCGCCAGGATCTGAAAGATATACAGATCACCATAACCGGCGAACGTGAGAAAGATGCAACACCATCACTCTATACCGAAGTGCATGCACACTTCAAGCTCTTTGGAGATATAGACCAGGATAAAGCTGAGAAAGCCGTGAGCCTCTCGGTAGAGAAATACTGCTCTGTTGCCAAAACACTGGAGAAGACGGCTAAGATCACATACAGTCTGGAAGTGATTCGATAGTTCATAATCTTCTCATAACATTCTTTTATAATTACGATTCCCTACGAGTATATTTTGATTCATGGAAGAAAAAAGAAATTTTGAGACGGAAGCTATACGCGCACAACATCCGCGCACACCGTTTCGTGAACACTCTGTGCCGCTGTACCTCACATCAAGCTTTGTATTTGATGATGCCGAACAGGCACGCGCTATGTTTGCCGATGAGATTCCTGGTAATATTTATAGCCGGTATTCAAATCCCAATACCAATGAGTTTATCGATAAGCTGTGCCGATTGGAGGGAACAGAAGATGGTATTGCCACGGCTTCCGGCATGGCCGCGATGTATAGCAGCATGGCGGCGTTGTTGCGTTCCGGCGATCATGTACTGGCCTGTCGTTCAGTATTCGGATCAACGCACCAGATATTGAATATCATCTTCCCGAAGTTTGGCATTTCGCATAGCTATGCCGATGTAAATGAACCGGAAACCTGGGAAGCGAAGATCCAGCCGAATACGCGGATGATCTTCGTAGAGACTCCGTCAAACCCGGCACTCGACCTTATTGATCTGGAATGGCTTGGAAAGCTTGCCGCCAAACACAAGCTTATTCTCAACGTAGACAACTGTTTTGCTACGCCCTATATTCAGCAGCCTGCCAAATGGGGCGCACATATCATTACCCACTCAGCTACTAAATTTATGGATGGCCAGGGCCGCGTGATCGGTGGTGCTATACTAGGCACAAAAGAACTGATCAAAGAGATTCGGTTCTTTACGCGGCATACCGGTCCGGCGATGTCTCCATTCAATGCGTGGACGTTGTCGAAGAGTCTGGAAACACTTGCTATACGGATGGAACGTCATTGCCAGAATGCGTTGACGATCGCTACACACCTGGAGAAAAATCCGGATGTTGTACTTGTAAAGTATCCTTTCCTGCCATCGCACCCGCAGCATGCACTGGCAAAAAAACAAATGAAGCTCGGTGGAGGATTAGTGACCTTCGAAGTAAAGGGCGGTGTTGAGCAGGGACGTAAATTCCTGAATGCACTGAAGCTGATATCGCACACGCCGAATCTGGGTGATACACGCACAATATGCATTCACCCGGCATCCACTACACATTCCAAACTTACCGATGCAGAACGGGCAGCTGTGGGTATAACACCGGGGCTTATACGCATTGCGGTAGGGCTCGAAGATGTTTCAGATATTATCAACGATATCGATCAGGCTATCATCGCTTCCCGTTAACCACATATAGTATATTTATCATGACCCGACCCCTTGTTGCTCCTTCCATACTGGCATCAGACTTCGCGAACCTGCAGCGTGAGATTACCATGCTCAATGAAAGTGAAGCCGACCTGATACACGTTGATATCATGGACGGAGTCTTCGTTCCCAATATATCAATGGGCTTGCCTGTGGTGGAGGCAGTAAAGCGTCATGCCCGCAAACCATTGGATGTTCACCTGATGATTATGCAGCCGGAGCGATACGTGGAGGCTTTCCAAAAAGCAGGAGCGGAGATCATCTCGGTTCACGTGGAAGCATGCCCGCACCTTCATCGCAATATTCAGCAGATCAAAGCGCTGGGTTGCAAGGCAGGTGTTGCTATTAACCCGCACACTTCCATTGTTGTGTTGGAAAACATCATTGCCGATATTGACATGGTTTGTATGATGTCGGTAAATCCGGGTTTTGGTGCGCAAAAGTTTATCGAGCATACCTATACGAAAGTAGCCGCCCTTAAGCGTATGATTCTGGAAGCAAATTCTTCTGCGCTGATTGAGATTGATGGTGGTGTAAACCAGCAGAATGCCAAGGCCTTACTCGATGCCGGTGCCGATGTGCTGGTGGCTGGTAACTTTGTTTTCTCTGCTGCTGATCCTAAAGAAGTGATCAGGAACCTGAAAGCCGTCCGTTGATCACCGCCTGCAACAACTGCTCCCTGTACCCGTAACATGGCAATACCTTTCTGCGTATCTTCGGCAGGATTTTTGAAGTTTGCCTCTGAAATTTACCGCTATGTCTAAATTCTTGCCTGTATTCTTCCTGGTAATTTTTGCATCCTGCTCCCGTACGGTTACTCGCGTAGAACCTACTACTGCTATAGATCTTAGCGGGCGATGGAACGATACCGATTCACGAATGGTAGCTGACAAAATGATTTATGATCTTTTCGATTCACAAACATTTAAAGATTACGCCAGGCAATTAGGGCGTAAGCCGGTTATTGTAATGGGCCCTATCCGTAATAAAACTTCCGAGCATATTGATGCCGATAATTATGTAAAGAAGTTTGAAATGGTAATCCATAACTCGGCGATTGCCGAGATTGTGGAGTCAGGCGACTTTCGGGATAAACTTAGAACGGAACGCACCGAGCAGCAGGATTTTGCCTCTTCGGCAACGGCCAAACAATTTGGAAAAGAAATTGGTGCAGACCTGATGCTGTTTGGTGAGATGACTTCTGAAACCGACACCAACAACCGAAAGCGTGTTGTGAACTATATTACTACATTATTCCTGACCGACATTGAGACGAGCAAGCGCATCTGGTATGGTCAGGATGAGATCAAAAAACTCGTGAAGAACTGATCTGATTTTGTCGCCTTCCCAGCAACCATGAGCGATAGCAAAGCACAGCATGTTGACCGGCAGAAGTATAGAAATACTTTTGTGCGAGGCGCATGGTTGTTCAGCACCATACTGATGGTGTCGGCCTGTGCCAGCTACTACCAGAAGAATTTCAATTTCAATAACGAGTTTGAACGGGGCGATCTGCAACAGGCACTCACTACACTGGAGAAGAACAGCAAGCAGGAGCAAGGCCGCGCCCGTTTTCTGTACATGGTAAACAACGGACTGTTGTTATCAATACTCGGTCGTTACGAACAAAGTAATGAGTATTTCGAGAAAGCTTTTTTGTTTGGTGAAGATTATCACATCAACTATTTAAACGAAGCCGCTTCCTATTTCACCAATCCTACCATCACTACCTACCACGGTGAAGATCATGAACATTTGATGGTACTATATTTCAAAGCCATTAATTACCTGAAGATGAACCAGCACGAAGAAGCACTGGTGGAATGTCGCAGGTTAAGCATACGACTCAACCAGTTGAGTGATAAATATTCCGCTGAGGAGAAGTATCAGCGCGATGCATTTATCAACACGCTGATGGGCATCGTATATCAATCGGATAACGATTATAACAATGCATTTATAGCCTACCGTAATGCCGTAGAAATATACGAGAACGATTATGCAAAAATGTTTGGTATGCAGGTACCACAGCAGCTCAAGTACGATCTGATCAACACAGCTTACTGGACGGGCTTTCAAGACGAAGCCGAGCAATACAAAGAGAAGTTTGGTCTACAGGATTATACGCCCGTGAAGCCTGATGCAGAGCTGGTGTTCTTCTGGCATAACGGACTGGGACCGGTAAAGAATGAGTGGAGCGTTAATTTTGTGATCGACCCTGTTGGTAACAATGGTGTGGTGTTTACCAACCCTGAGCTTGGCCTTGCATTTCCGTTTCAACTCGAAGAAGACGATCATAAGAAACAATCCGACCTCAAAAAACTGCAGGTGTTTCGGGTCGCCTTTCCCAGGTATGTAGAGCGGTCGGTATATTATAACACAGGCACCGTGCAGCTCGACAGCAACACCTATACATTAGAACTTGCGGAAGATATTAACAAGGTTGCTTTTTATAGCCTGAAGAAACGGATGATGCAGGAGTTTAGCAAAGGATTGCTCCGTGCCGCGATGAAGAAAGTAACAGAGCAAAGCGTACGGAAAGAAGATGAAGGTTTAGGTGCTGTGCTCGGCCTGGTAAATGCGATGACCGAGAAAGCTGATACACGCAACTGGCAAACATTGCCACATAGCATTTATTATACCCGCGTGCCCCTGAAAGAGGGAGCAAACACCGTGACACTCACGCTGAAAGCAGACGAGCAGCATTCCACCTCGCATAATTTTACCTATAAGGTGCAGAAAGGACAAACACTTTTTCATACCTTTTCATCGTTGGAAAGTACGAACGCGCCTTATCGATATTATTGAATGCTATGCCGCAGTATATTGTATACAAGCTCCAGGTGAATACTCCTTTACATGCAGGAAATATAGTTAACAACAAGAGGTGGTCGTCAGTAAACCTTTCAGACGGCAACTGGTTCCACCAAATAAGCCAGTTAGCTAGCGGATGGATATCCGGGTATAGGATGATTGCTGAAATTAGCTTACCTTTAATCCTCAAAAGCCAGAGGATGAACGGCTTACATTTTTTAACTTTAGGAGCTTAACCCCATTTTTTTGAAGCGTTACGCTGCAACCGCCCTGCTTATCGCCGTTCTTATACCGGCAACACAAGTGCTCGCTCAATACGAGAATGAGAAAGATGCCTCTATACCACTGGAAAACTTTTACATCAAGCGCCAGGGCACCGGTGCTCTTCGAAAGATATTAAGCAAGGTCACGTTTGGTCTTAGCACAGGCTATGGCAGCATGCCATTTAAACATAAGCTCGATGGGTTTGGCATATTGCAGAATCCCGACTCCACGCCCAAGTTGTTCAGACCCGCCAGTGTATCGTCCGGATATTCCAATTGGGTTAACCGTGTGCAGTCATCGGGTAATACCGTGCAGCCGGGAGCATTTCTGGTGAACTCTGATACCGCCAAGATCGGCTTCAAGAGTAAATCCTTTAACATTCCACTCCGTGCCACGCTTCATGTAGAGTTTAACCGATATAGAATTGGGGGAGGATATTCGTTCGAATATACCCATGTAGGTGATTTCCGGGCCACCCGGTATAGCGATAGGATCAGTAACTTTTCTCCGGAAGTTTCAAGCTTCTTCCTGAAGAAGTACTTCCTCATGTTTGGAGCTTCGGTTTACCGTTACAATGAATATTTGCTTGTGGTAGATGCCAACCTCGGTGGTTATAAACTCGGCAAGAAGTTCGACAACAGCGTCATTCAGAAGGGTATATTTTTCAACCTCGGGGTTGCTGTCGAGCGCGAGATGTCAGAGTACTTTAAACTCTTTGTAAGACCTTCGTATGAGTTCAAGGGATACAAGGTTAACATGCCTGAAGGCGGCCCCAGCATCACGCATAAGCTCAATGCATTTTACATCAACGTAGGGGCTACCTATCGCATACCCGAGCTTCGCCGGTGTTTCCTTAAAACCTGTCATGCACAGATGAACCATGCCCATGGTAATCGTGAGTACAGAAGTCGCGTGCATCCCATCTACAAAAAACAGAACCCTCACTATGGTGAGAATTATCCCAACCTCATCAAGTACAAAGGCAAGAACAAGAAGAAGCTCAATCCGTATTAATAATTTAAATTTCCGGTGACAACTAACAGAACGGCATTCAGTTATGCGCTTCATGCTGTTATAGTATTTTGATTGCTGCAACGGCCTTGAAATACCGGGTTAGATCGACCTAAAATTCATTCCTCCAAAGGCTGAAACACTCGTGTAAAAAAGTGAATATTAACGCGTTGATTTGAGTCGCGGAGTGGTAACTTTTGCTATCTTGCGAGGCTTTAAAAAACGCTTAATTAAGCCCAAAACAAACGATTTTAGATGGCAGAAGAAACTGGTGGTCTGACCCCTGGAAGGCAGAGTATAATCCCGATCAATATTGAAGATGAAATGCGTGGTGCGTACATCGATTATTCGATGTCGGTAATCATTTCACGCGCGCTTCCGGATGTTCGCGATGGATTGAAGCCCGTACACCGCAGAGTGTTGTTCGGGATGTTGGAATTGGGTGTTAACTACAATAAGCCCTATAAGAAATCAGCAAGGATCGTAGGGGAAGTGTTGGGTAAATATCACCCGCACGGAGATGCCTCTGTATACGATACCATGGTGCGCATGGCCCAGGACTGGTCGCTGCGCTATACACTCGTAGATGGCCAGGGAAACTTTGGTTCTATTGATGGAGACTCTCCGGCAGCGATGCGTTATACCGAAGCACGTCTTCGCAGAATTGCGGAAGAGATGCTGGCCGATATCAACAAAGATACGGTTGACTTCCAACCGAACTTTGACGATTCGTTAACCGAGCCTTCCGTATTGCCAGCCAAGATACCGAACCTGCTGGTGAATGGTTCTTCCGGTATTGCCGTGGGTATGGCAACCAACATGGCACCGCACAACCTGCGCGAAGTGATTGACGGTACCATCGCCTATATCGACAACAACGAGATTACGATACCGGAGCTGATGAAGTTCGTCACTGCGCCCGACTTCCCAACCGGTGCGTTGATCTATGGGTACTCCGGTGTTCAGGAAGCTTTCCTTACCGGTCGCGGCAGAGTGATCATGCGTGCGAAGGCCGAGATCGTAACTTCATCTACGGGTAAAGATCAGATCATCGTTACGGAGATCCCGTACATGGTGAACAAGGCGCAGATGATCGAGAAAACTGCTGCGCTGGTAAACGAGAAGAAGATCGAAGGTATATCCGATATCCGCGATGAGTCCGATCGCGAAGGATATCGCATTGTATACGATCTGAAGAAAGATGCAATCGCCAACATTGTACTCAACAACCTGTATAAATATACCCAGCTTCAGTCATCATTCGGTGTGAACAACGTGGCGCTAGTAAAAGGCCGCCCGATGACGCTGAACCTGAAAGATATGATCAAGTACTTCGTAGAGCACCGTCACGATGTGATTGTGCGCAGAACGAAGTTTGAGTTGGCAGAAGCAGAGCGCAGGGCACACATCCTGGAAGGATACCTGATTGCTCTCGATCACCTCGATGAAGTGATCAGCCTCATCCGTAATTCAAAAGATCCGGAAACTGCGAAAGATGGATTGATGACACGCTTTGGTTTGTCAGAGATACAGGCGAAAGCAATTCTCGATATGCGTTTGCAAAGACTTACAGGTCTGGAGCGCGACAAGATTCAGCAAGAGTATAAAGAAGTAAAAGAGCTCATCGATCGTCTGAAAGATATATTGTCGAACGAATCGCTGCGCATGCAGATCATCAAGAACGAGCTTGCCGATATCAGAGATCGTTACGGTGACGAACGCCGCACCACGGTGATCCACAGCGATGAGGATATCACACTCGAAGATATGATTCCGAACGAAGAGATGGTCATTACCATTTCCAATCAGGGATACATCAAACGTACATCACTCTCCGAATACAGAACGCAGGGCAGAGGTGGCGTTGGTTCGAAAGGTGTGAGCACGAAAGATGACGATTTTACCGAACACCTGTTCATTGCACAGGCGCATAACTACTTGTTGATCTTTACCGATCAGGGTAAAGTATACTGGAAGAAGGCATACGAAATTCCGGAAGGTAACAAAACTTCGAAGGGAAGAGCCGTGCAGAACCTGATCAACATTGAACCCGGCGATGCTGTTCGTGCCATCATCAACGTGAAGAACCTTACAGACGAGCAGTATATCAACAACAACTATGTAATCTTGTGTACGGTAAAAGGTACCATCAAGAAAACATCGCTGGAGGCATACTCACGTCCGCGTCAGGGAGGTATAAATGCGATCACCATTCACGAAGGTGACAAGCTGTTGAATGCTTCGCTTACCAATGGAAACAACCACATCATCATTGCCAAGAGTGAAGGTAAAGCCGTGCACTTCCATGAATCAGACGTAAGGCCTATGGGTCGCATGGCGGCCGGTGTACGTGGCGTTACACTTGACTCTGAAACCGATACGGTGATTGGTATGGTCTGCATTACGCGTGCGGATGCCAACTTGCTGGTGGTATCAGAAAATGGTTATGGCAAGCGATCTCTCACTGATGACTATCGCATTACAAAGCGCGGTGGCATGGGTGTGAAGACGCTCAACATCACAGACAAAACTGGCAAACTTGTTGCCATCAAGGAAGTTGTTGATGAAGACGAGTTGATGATTATTAATCGTTCAGGTATAACAATTCGCATTAAAGTAAGCGAATTGCGTGTAATGGGCCGCGCTACACAAGGTGTGCGACTGATCAAACTGAATGATGACGACCGCATATCCTCTGTGGAGAAGATTCAGCAGATTGTGGAAGTAAAGAACGAGGGAAGTGATGGATTGGATTCAACAACGCGGCCAATCGTGCATACCGAAAGTAGTATCTCTGAACAGGATATAGATGATACTCCGGACAATGATACCGATGAGCCGGAAAATGATGACACGAACAACCACGATACAGAACAACAATAACCCACAATTAACTAACGAACAATGAAAAAGATAGCAGTTCTATTACTTCTGATCATACCAGGAATGGTGTTGGCGCAGAAAGAAGCAAAGCCGAATATCAACAAAGCGCTTACAGCTTTGAAGAATGGAAAGCTTGACGAAGCTAAATCCACCATTGATGCGGCTACTACTTACGAAAAAACAATGAACGATAGCAAAACCTGGTTCTATCGCGGCATTATCTATGGAGCGTTGGATACAACAACATCCTATAACTCAACAGAAGATCTGTCTAAAGTGGCGGGAGAGTCATTGAAGAAAGCGGAAGAACTGAGTGGAGGCAAAACCAGTGCACTCTTCGTGCAGGATAAAAATGGTCTTCCTTTAGGCTACGACCAGGTAATCCAGAATATAGGTAATGCATACCTGGTAAAAGGTGACAAGGCTTTCAGTTCCGAAGATTTCAAAGGTGCATTAAAGCAATTCGAGAAAGGTATAGCATTCAAAGCTAACAAGCCTGATACTACATTCTATGAGTATGCCGGATATGCTGCTTACAATTCAGAAGAAAGACAAAAAGCTATGGACTTCCTGACGAAGTATGCTGACCTGGGTGGAAAAAGAACACAAGCGTTGACAATGCCTGCATTGCTGGCGTATGAAGATCAGAACTTTGAAGCGGCTCTTGCCAGCGCACAAAAAATTCTGAAAATACTCCCTAACCACAAAGATATGAAAGTGGTAGAGCTGAATTCATTGATCCAGTTGAAGCGCTACGATGAGGCTGCTAAAAATCTTGAAGTAGCTGTAAAACAGAACCCTAACGATGCACAAAGCCTATATCTGTTAGGAGTATTAAATACTGAATTGAAGAAAATGGAAGATGCCAAGGCGAACTTCGAAGCCGCGTTGAAAATTCAACCCGATTACTTCGATGCACAGTTTAACCTGGCGAACTATTATCTGATTGAAATTGACAAAACTACTCAGGATATCAACGCACTCGGTATATCTTCTGCCAATGCCAAGAAAAAGCAGGAACTTGTACAGAAGCGCGTGAAGCAAAGCGAAGCGGCTATTCCTTACCTGGAGAAAGCTGAAAAAATGAAAGCTCCTTCACAGGATGCCGAGATCGAATTACTCCACAAGCTTAGCCTGTTATACTACTATATAGCGGACGATAAGAACAACGATCGTGTAAGCAAGAAGCTGAAAGCCCTTGGTGTAGAAGACTAGGAAAAACACGAAGAAGATTTTGATAAAGGGGCGAAAGCCCCTTTTCTTTTTTGCTAATGGCCACAGGTTGCAGGTATATATTTTCTACTTTCAACTTTCTACTTATATTTCTAGGAAAGTAAAACCAAAACCAACCAACCGATACCATGTCAGAAACCGCTATTACGAAAGAGCAAAGGAGAACGCTCTGGTTTGTTATTTCGGCCTCCTCTGTAGGCACCCTTATCGAATGGTACGACTTCTATATATTCGGAAGTCTCGCCACCATTTTATCAGAACAATTTTTCCCCAAGACTAATCCAACCGCAGCCTTCCTTTCAACGCTGGCCACTTTTGCTGCCGGATTTATTGTACGTCCTTTCGGTGCTATAGTCTTCGGACGACTTGGCGATCTGGTAGGAAGAAAATATACCTTTCTCGTTACGCTCATTTTAATGGGGGGTTCTACGTTTGCCATCGGACTTGTGCCGGGCTATGAAACGATTGGTGTACTGGCACCCATTATTGTTCTTTTGCTCCGCCTGCTGCAAGGTCTTGCCCTGGGCGGCGAGTACGGAGGTGCTGCTACTTATGTAGCCGAGCATGCTCCGGCTTCTCAGCGAGGATATTATACCAGCTTTATTCAGACAACGGCTACGCTCGGGCTCTTCGTTTCCATCGGTGTTATACTCGCAGTACGCGGTTCAATGGAAATAACAGAGTTCAATGACTGGGGCTGGCGTATACCCTTTATTCTCTCCGCTATACTGGTGGGCGTTTCCATCTTCATCCGTATGCGCATGAATGAATCTCCGTTGTTTGCCAGGCTCAAGGCCGAAGGAAAGGTATCGAAGAACCCCATCAAGGAAAGTTTCGGCAACAAGGAAAATCTCAAGCTCGTATTGATTGCACTGTTTGGTGCAGCGGCAGGGCAGGGTGTAGTATGGTATACCGGTCAGTTCTATGCCATGACTTTTCTTGAAAAGACCTGTAACATTGAGTTTGTACAAACGCGGAATATCATCGCCATTGCGCTGGTAATTGGCACACCGTTATTTATATACTTCGGTTGGCTGTCTGATAGAATCGGGCGCAAGTTCATCATGATGAGTGGTATGCTGCTGGCGGTTATTCTTTATCGCCCTATCTACCACCAGCTATACCAGCTCACCGATGTTCGCAGCAAAAAGGAATTTACCAACGAGAAGAATATTACAAGCACAAGCCAGATCAACTCAAAAGGAGATTCTCTTTCCATTAAAAAAACTATTCATGTTTTTGAAGACGGAACCCAGCTGGTGGAATCGGCTACTACCGTTAAAAAGAAAACAGGAAAAGCAGAGACGGAAACCAGGCGCGAAGTTATACTGGCCAGCAAGCCGTTCTATATCGTGATCGCCCTGGTGTTTGTACAGCTTGTACTGGTTACCATGGTATACGGACCTATTGCTGCATTTCTGGTAGAGCTTTTCCCGACACGCATCCGCTATACTTCCATGTCGTTGCCCTATCACATTGGCAATGGAATTTTCGGCGGTCTTACACCACTGCTGGCAACGAGTTTGTTTGAACTCAGTAAATCAGAAACTAATCCCGCAGGCGATCCGTTGGCAGGATTATGGTATCCAATCGTGGTTGCCGCGATTACATTTGTGGTAGGGATGATCTTTTTAAAGAACAAACCCAAGGCTGCTATCGAATAACCAAATCAGCGTAGAAATATATGCCCTTTACACCAGCGCATACGGCTATTGTACTTCCTTTTTTACGAACAAGGAAACTATCGGCCACTGCGCTGGTGGTGGGGAGCATTGCGCCTGACTTTGAATATTTCTTCAAGCTTAGTGTGGAGAGCGACCACAGCCATACGCTCTGGGGATTGTTATACTTTGACCTTCCTGTAGTGTTTTTCCTGTCGTTATCGTTCCATCTCCTGGTAAAGCAGAATCTTATTTACAACCTGCCGGTATATTTGCAGCAGCGTTTTCAGGATACGCTGAACTTCGATCTGGTAGCGTACCTGCGATCAAACTATATCTTGTTTATACTGTCGGCGTTGTTAGGCTCGGCTTCTCATATCTTTTGGGATTCCTTTACACATGCCAGTGGTTTTTTTGCCCGGGAACTTCCATTCTATCATCACATTTCTATACCGTTCGATGGTGTACGCTATCCGTTGTTTTATGCTTTGCAACACATCAGCACGGCAATTGGTCTTATGCTGGTAGTGGCCTATATATTCTTTAGAAAGCCGCAGCCGATAACCATGTATGCACGGCCTTCGGTGCTATACTGGTTGATGCTGGCAGCGATAACAGTGGCGGTAGTATTGATCAGGTTTGCCGTCCATTCGTCCGACTACAATATAGGAAATGTGGTGGTAAGCAGTATAAGTGGTGTATGTGTGGCGCTCATCGTTAACGGAATGCTCAAATTCAGGAGTATAACCACCGCCTGATGGCCAAGAAAAATACACAATGGGCACAAGTAGGAAAACGAAAGGTTGAGCTTTCAAACCTCGAGAAAGTATTGTTTCCGGAAGACGAAATTCTGAAAGCAGAAGTCATTCAGTACTACCTCACCATTGCACCTACCATTCTCCACCACATTAAAGGAAGAGCGCTCACGTTGATCCGCTTTCCGGATGGTATACACGGTGAGAGCTTCTATCAAAAGAACAGGCCCGAGTGGGCGCCTGACTGGCTGGAGTTTGTAACGCTCGGCAAAGAGAAGAAAGATTATATCATTGCTACCGAACCGGCATCGCTGGTATGGCTGGCCAACCTTGCATCCCTGGAGCTTCATCAACTGCATGGAAGGAAACCTACATTCGATTTTCCCGATTACATGGTGTTTGATCTTGATCCTCCGGAAGGATATGTTTTTCGGAATCTTGTGCCAATCGCATTTGAGTTGAAGGAACTGATCGAAGCGCACGGTTACACTCCGTTTGTAAAGACCACCGGCGGAAAGGGTCTGCACATCTGCTGTCCGATAGAAGCGAAGTGGGATTTTCATACTGTATTTGAAGCAGCGCAAGATATAGCAAAGCCTTTTGTAGAAGATCGCCCGGATCGGGTAACACTGCAGATCAAAAAAGAAGCACGCAAGGGCCGTGTGCTCGTAGATATATTTCGCATCCGCTCCGGGCAAAGTATAGTGTCGCCTTATAGCTTGCGCGGCAGGGTAGGTGCGCCGGTGTCCATGCCCCTTACGTGGGATGACTTGCGCGAACTCACCGATCCGCGGATATATACTATCAAGACAGTACTCGATAAATTATCGCAGGATGGCGATGTGTGGGAAGGCTTTGACGCTTATGCTGTTGAGCTGCACACACATCGGAAAAAGACACCGGCGAAGAACAAGAAACTTCCACCTTCGGCGAAACATAAATCACCCGAGCAACTGGAAGCCTATGCGAAAAAGCGTGACTTCGAAAAAACTCCGGAGCCGGCAGCAGCCAAAGTGGAAACTACCGGCAACAGTTTTGTAGTGCATCGCCACCACGCATCGCGATTGCATTACGACCTTCGTCTTGAACAGGATGGTGTATTAAAGTCATGGGCCGTGCCGAAGGGCCTTCCGCCATACCCCGGAGTAAAGCGACTGGCAGTACAAACCGAAGATCACCCCATGGAGTACCTTACCTTCGATGGAAAAATTCCGAAGGGTCAATACGGTGCCGGTGAAATGTGGATCTATGCTTTAGGTAAATATCAGATCACCAAAGAAAAGAAAGACGGTTTCTATTTTAGATTGAGCAGCAAGGAAGTGAGCGGCGAATACCGCATACACAAAATGAAAGAGAAGGAATGGCTGCTGGAACGCGTGGATGAACCACAGGTAAATTACCTGCGCCAGACCATTGAGCCCATGTTATCAGAATCGGCTGATAAACCGCCTGCGCGTGATACACATCTTTTTGAAATGAAATGGGATGGTATACGCGCTATGATTGTGCTCGAAGATGGGCAGGTAACGTTGCGTACACGCAATCATATTGATGTAACACTTCAGTTTCCTGAATTGCTGGACGGAAGCAAAGCCTTTCGCGCCACTAACGGATTGTTTGATGGCGAAATTGTATGCCTCGATGGCGATGGCAAGCCCGTATTCAAACGCGTCATCAATCGCATGTCGAGCACTGGTGAAACCAACATTCAAAAACTCGCCAAATCCAACCCGGTATACTGCTATATATTTGATTGCCTGTACCTGGATGGCCGCGTATTGATCAACGAGCCGCTGTTGAAAAGAAAAGAGTGGTTGAAAGATGCTGTGCGGCCCGACACACCGTATCGTGTAAGCGAATATGTGGAAGATGGACAGGCGCTTTTCGAAGCAGCCAAACTTCATTCACTCGAAGGCATCATGGCGAAAGAGAAGACGAGTAAATATTTACCTGCCCGCCGAAGCGATTGCTGGCTCAAGATCAAGATACGGCAAACTGCAGAAGTAGTCATCATTGGATACACACAAGGCAAAGGGGAGAGACAAACGCTGTTTGGTGCCTTGCAAATGGCCGAGCGTGTAGGCAACGAGTTGCAATATCGCGGCAAAGTCGGCACCGGCTTTGACGATGCCCTGATGAAAGAGATATTTCAGTCGTTAAAAAAAGTAGAGGTAGTAAAAAAGACTACCGCCATTGGCGAGTTTGTCGATGCCAATAAAACCACGTGGCTTGTGCCTGTAATGATGGCGGAAATCAGCTACGCCAAATTTACACCTGACCGGATGTTTCGCGAACCGGTATTTGTTCGGTTAAGACCTGATCTGTAATTACTTATTTTGCAGTGCATATCTTGCCTTTAAGTTTGGCATCAGCTTTCATGCCCAGCGATTCCGCTTTCTTCAGGTCTTCGCAAGCTTCCGGCAGTTTGTCCAGTTTGTACTTTGCTATGGCGCGATTGTAATAAGCAGGAGCAGAGTCAGGTATATAAATGAGTGCTGCAGTATAATCTTCTACAGCATCTTTATATCGTTCCATCTTCAGCAGAATGTTGGCACGATTGATCCATGCCTTTACAAAGCTTTCTTTTATTTCGATGGCCTTGGTATAATCCGAGAAAGCACCGCTATAGTCCTTCATGCGTTCCTTTACAACGCCACGGCCCAGCCATATCTCCGGATCTTTCGGTTCAATTTCAAGTGCTTTATTATAATCATCGAGTGCACCTTTCAGGTAGCCACCTTCCATACGCTGAAGCGCGCGTTCCAGGTAAGGCGCCAGCATGCTGGAATCACTGTCAATTGCCTGCTCCAACGGATCCGCTGATGCTTTTTTATCGCCCTGTTGTCGCTTGAACACGGCAATGTTGTGTAACGCAACCGTATGTTGTGGATTGATCGCTAATGCTTTTTGAAAATCCGCCATCGCGGCCGTTGTATCTTTCATGCTTTGCTTCGAAAGACCGCGGTTTACATAGTAGTCAGCTTCTTTAGGCACCAGTTGTATGGCAGAGTCGAGCCACGCTACCGACTTGGAAAAATTATTCCGTTTCTGATCGATCACGCCCAGGTAATTATAGATTAACGGGCGAATGGAACTTTGGGCCGTCATCACCTGATTGTTGCCGGTGGCAGTAGGTTTCGTATTGAAAAATATAGTCTGCGTTGCTCCGCCAGGAGCATTCAGGTATTGTGTAAAATCTTCATACGCCTGGTCGTACTTCTTTAATTGATATCGCACCAGTCCCCGACTGAAAAGAGCTTCCGGGCTTTTCGGATTCTGCTCCAGGTAAATACTATAGTCGGTCAGGGCACCTTCCAGGTCTTTCAGCTGCTCGCGGGTAGAAGCGCGAAGAAAATAGGCATCGCTAAATCCCGGATCTTGTTTCAAACATTCATTCAGCAACGCCAGCGCTTGTGTATAGTTGCCTTTGTCGTGTGCCTCTTGTCCTTGTTCGAAAAGGTCTTCCGTGCGAATTTTTTTCTGGGCAAACAGAGTGGTGGCGAATGTCAGCAGATAAAAAAACAGAAACGCTCTCATCATCACGAAATATAACGAAAGAATCATCGCTTTCTTGCAAACCCTTTGCATCTAAAACCTGTTTAAAGGAGCATGGAAACCACTAAGAAAAGCACTCGAAAATCCGAGAGCAAGGCTTCGGATGAAAAAATAAAATCGGCATACATCAACTACCTGCTCACGGAAGGAAAACAGCCGGCCTCGGTGTTCAAGTTCTGCCTCGACAATGGCATGAAGGAAGATGATTTCTATGTACACTTCGGATCGTTTGAAACACTGGAACGAACGATCTGGAAAGGCTTCATCGACACTACAATCAGCAGACTAGAAGCCGATGCTTCCTTCAACGAGTTTTCAAGCCGCGAAAAAGTGCTGGCCTTTTACTTTACCTTGCTGGAAGAGCTGCGCGCTAATCGCAGCTATGTGCTGCTGCAATTGGGCAACGTTAAACGAATGGAAATTACACCCGGCTATCTGAAAGGCTTTAAAGAATCGTTTGAGAAGTTTTTTGAAAATATACTCAACCAGGGAAAAAGCAAAGGCGAAGTAGCCACGCGGCCTTACCTCGATAAACGTTATCCGCAATTATTCTGGCTGCACCTCGGTTTTATACTCATCTTCTGGAAAGAAGACGACAGCGCAGGATTCGAAAAAACAGATGCTGCCATTGAGAAATCGGTAAACCTCGCATTTGATCTGATCGGCAAAGGCGCTGTAGATGCAGCGATTGACTTTGGAAAATTCCTCTATCAGAATAAGCGATAATATACACGACACCCTTCACACACTAAACATAACGATCTCTACATACTTAAATTTATATAGTGCCCATGAAAGAGTTTGAGCGGATACCGGTGACCAAAGTGCAGCGAGCCACAAAATTTATAACCACGGGCGCGAAGATCGGGACGAACTATTTAAAACATTACGGTAAAAAGCTCATCAACCCCGATGTGAGCAAAGAACAGTTGCATGAAGACAATGCTACGGATATATATAATTCTTTAAGTGAACTAAAAGGCGGTGCGCTGAAGGTAGCGCAGATGTTGAGCATGGATAAAAACCTGTTGCCCACCGCCTATCAACAAAAGTTCGCGATGGCGCAATACAGTGCTCCGCCACTATCGTATCCGTTGGTGGTAAAGACTTTTCAAAATCATTTTGGAAAAGGACCGGAGCAGATCTTCGAAACCTTTACCAGAAAAGCAGTCAATGCAGCGTCCATGGGGCAGGTGCACCAGGCTACACTCCAGGGAAAGAAGCTGGCAGTAAAGATACAGTATCCTGGTGTTGGCGACAGTATAAAATCAGATCTGGCCATGGTGAAGCCAATCGCACTCAGCATGTTCAATCTCAACCCGGTGGAGTATGATGAGTTTATCAAAGAAGTAGAAGTGCGCATGCTGGAGGAAACAGATTATAGCCTGGAACTGAAGCGCTCCATCGATCTCTCCCAGCGAAGTCGCGAAGTAAAGAATATAGTTTTCCCGCATTATTACCCCGAGTATTCGTGTGCCAAGATATTAACGATGGATTGGCTGGAAGGTAAAATGCTGGGCGAGATTGTAGCCAAAGATTTACCGGCCGGAGCTGCAAACAAGATCGGTCAGGCCATGTGGGATTTCTATCACTTCCAGATGCACCAGCTTAAAGCTGTACATGCCGATCCGCACCCTGGCAATTTTATTATCACAGACGACTATAAGCTCGGTATCATCGACTTCGGTTGTGTAAAAGTAATTCCGGAGAATTTCCATAATATATACTTCCGGTTACTCGATGCCGATATACTTACCGACAAGAAAAAGCGCGACTACGTTTTTGAACAGTTACATTTTATATACCCGTCAGACACTGAAAAAGAAAAAGAGTTTTTCATGGGCATTTTCACAAAGCTCGTAGAGTTGCTGAGCAGGCCGTTCCGCACCGAGTCGTTTGACTTTTCAAACGATGGTTACTTTCAGGAATTATTTTCTTTCGGTGAAAGCTTGGCGAATATGAAAGAATTGCGTGAATCCAAGAAGGCCAGGGGAGTAGGCGAAGCGATCTATATCAATCGCACGTACTTCGGGCTTTATACTATTCTGCACGATCTGGGGGCAACTGTAAAAACCGGTTACTAAGAACGAAGCTATATATAACAGGAAAGGGACCCGAACAAGGTCCCTTTCTTTTTAGATATATATATTGAGAGGTTATTTCAGAAAGGCATCAGCTTTCGCGAAGAACCAGTTCGGGTCGTCATAGAATATAAAGTGCTTCGCGGTGTCACTGATCTCGACAGATGCCTGCTTTACATTGCTTACCTGTGCACTATATCCGGCCAGTGCTGCATCGTGTGTAACACCGTAATTCTTATAGGCAATCCATGCGCCCATCAGCAATACGGGGCAGTCGATTGAAGCTACCGCAGCGCGAAGATCAGTAGACATCATTTCGTACATTACCTGCGCCTGTGTTTTTACATCAGCCTTCTTTACAATTTCCATTACTTCATCAACATGCTGCGGGCTGGTAATCATGGTGCCGAGATACATTTTGGTATTTGCTTCAAACTGTTCATGCGTTTGTGAACTCATGTTCTTATACATATTATCTGCTACGGGTTTGGCGGTTTCTACGGTGGCACCGGGCATTTGCAAGGCAGGCATAAATGGCACACCATCAATAGCAATAACTTTTTCAAACAGGCCAGGAGCCGATGCGGCCGCCCAAAACGAAATAAAGCCACCCATGCTGTGTCCTACAATTACCGGCTTCTTCAGCTTTTTGTTTTTAGCATACGCGATGATATCGTCTTTTACTGCCGAGAGAAAATTTTCCTGGAGGGCAGGAGCGTTGCCACCAAAGCCGGAGAGCGTTACAATGTGGCATTCATACTTATCCTGGTAGTGGACAACGGTTTCTTTCCATACATCACCGCTGCAGGTAAGACCGTGGATCAGGATCATGGGCTTGCCCTTACCTTTTACCTCCACGGTAAAATGTTGTTGTGCTTTAGAAATCAGCGTTCCAAGGAATAATGCGATGAACAATCCGATGATGGGAAGAGAGAAGATGCGTTTCATAATTGGTTTTGTTTGTGTTTGATGATTCAAAACAACGCATTGCGATCGGTCTGCTAAATTTTTATTGACTAACTGTATTTTTCGATTGACGATCCCGTTCCATACCGCAGTCTGCTTTAGTATGAATGGTTATCTGGAGGGTAAAACCAATTGGTCAAAGCTTTTCTGCGGTTGGTCAATGAATTTACCCGAACTCCGTTTCTTCTTCCGTATTTTAGACCGAATATGAAAAACAGATCAACTTTCTGGCAGGCATTCTTCCGGTACAAAATACATCATATACTGTTTTGGCTGGTATACTTTGTTTTCTGGGTATCCTTTTACCAAACCATGTATACCTTCTGGCGAGTGGTGATTAATACCATCTTGTATGCCATCTTTAATATGATTGCTTTTTATACCGTTGTGTATTACTTGTTTCCCGTTTATCTGAACAGAAGGAGGTATGGATTGTTTCTGCTTTTTGCTTTTGCAACCATCGTGGCATGTTCAGCTATGCTGGCTGCGGGGCTGCTTATCAATATGAATGTTGCAGGTGCCAAGATTAACTATAGCTTCGGGCAAACGTTTATAGTAACATTCATGTCAACATCAGCGATGACCGGTATATTGGCATCCGCCAAGCTGATCAAAGGTAAAATTCAGTCAGACCGCACCAACCAGCAATTGGAGCAACAACGCCTCGAAACAGAATTGCAATACCTGAAGGCACAGGTAAATCCGCATTTCCTGTTCAACGCCATCAACAGTGTTTATTTCCTGATTCGAAAAGATCCGGAGAAAGCATCTGAAACATTGATCAAACTAAGCGACTTGCTGCGCTTTCAGTTATATGATTGTTCTGACGAAAAGATACCGTTCGAAAAGGAGCTTGAGTATCTGCAAAACTATATGGCATTGGAGAAACTGCGGAAGGGTGAGCGTGTTAAAGTAGAATTCGCTACGGAAGGCAACCTGAGCGGATTTCAGATTGCGCCTTTCATGCTGATTCCTTTTCTGGAGAACGCCTTCAAGTATGTTTCAAACTATGCGGATTATCCGAACACCATTCGCGTAGAGTTTTTACGCTCGAATGAAAAATTCACGGCTCGGTTTTTCAACACACACGAAAGTCTTCCACCCGGGGCGGTGGGGGGAATAGGTCTTAAGAATGTAAAACGAAGACTGGAATTGCTATACCCTGATCAATATGAACTTACGATAGAAGAGAAGCCTGATACCTATTTTGTTACCTTGTCATTGAAAATAGCATGAGCCGAAAAATACAAACCATTGTTGTAGAAGACGAACCGCTGGCGCGCGAAGGACTTCTCAGTTACATAAAAGATATAGATTTTCTGGAAGTAAAAGCAGCATGCGAAAATGCGCTCGAAGCCAACAAAGCCTTGTCTGGTGGAAATATTGATTTGATGTTCCTCGATATACAAATGCCAAAAATAACCGGCATCGATTTTCTAAAATCGCTGAAGGAGCCACCCATGGTGATCATGACCACGGCCTATCCAAATTTTGCCTTACAGGGTTATGAACTGGATGTGCTGGATTACCTGGTTAAACCTTTTCCGTTTGACCGTTTTCTAAAAGCCGTAAATAAAGCGCGCGATTTTTTTGAATTGAAATCAGCGCCACGAAATCGCGAAGAAAGTCAGTCTAAAGAAGATTACTTCTTCGTGAAGTGCGACTACCGTTATGAAAAGATACACTTCGATGATGTGCAATATGTAGAAGGAATGGAGAATTATGTGGTAATTCACACACCTGCTAAACAATTCATGACCTTGTTGCGCATGAAGAATGTAGAAGAGATTTTGCCGGCCACGTCATTCGTGCGCATACACAAATCCTATATCGCTTCTATCAAAGCCATTTCATCCATTGACGGAAATGAAGTAGTGATCGGCAACAAAAAACTGCCGCTCAGCCGCGAAAAGAAAACCGAGATACTGGATCGCCTGCTGAAGAACTAAACAGGCATGCAAATTTAGACAATTACAATAGCCTCGTATTTATTAAAATTTATTTTGATAATACATTTCATTATCAGTACTTTAGTGGTGTTCATTTCATTTTTTAAACTAAGTAACTATGCGCGCCATCTGGAAAGGACACATTCAATTTTCACTCGTCACCATTCCTGTTAGAATTTACAACGCCATCGATACTGGTCAAACAATCAGCTTCAACCTGCTTTCAAAAGACGGGCACAATCCGGTAAGCTACGAGAAGAAAGATAAAGTGACCGGACAGACGTTGAAGACTGAAGATATAGTAAAAGGGTATCAATATGAACCCGGTCAATATGTGATCATTGAACAGGAAGACCTTAATAAGGTAAAGCTCAAAAGCGAAAAAGTAATTGAGATAGAAGGGTTTGTTGATTCTTCCGAAGTACATCCTACTTTGTACGAGACACCCTATTACATAGGACCCGATGGCGATGTTTCTGCCAAGACGTATGGACTGCTCTCGCAAACATTAAAAGAGAGCGGGCGCATTGCAGTAGGGAAGGTGGTGTTGCGCGATCGCGAAACCCCGGTGCTACTGGCTCCGATGGACGGTGGCATGGTGATGTACCGCCTTCGCTATCCCAACGAAGTACGAAGCATGCGCGAAGTACCACAGCTGCTGGAGGTGAAAGCCGACAAAGAGCAATTGAAACTTGCCAAGACCTTGGTAGATTCCATGACTACCAAGTTTGCCAACATTGAAATGAAGGATCATTACTATGATGCGCTCAAAAGCATAATCGATGCAAAAGTTGCTGGCAAAGAAATCGTAACCATGTCGGAAGAAGAACCGAAAGTGGTCGATATCATGACAGCCCTGAAGGCCAGCATTGATGCCGCCAAAAAGCCTATGGAAAAAGCAAAAGGTGAAACTGCCAAGAAAGCCAAAACCGAAAAAGAGAAGCCTGCCAAGACTGCGAAACGAAAAGCCAGTTAACGTTGTTTTATAAGGTAAATTTGTTAGAGTAATTTGTTAAGTTAGCGTGGTTATCGCAAGCTTGCAAAGCATACCGTTTATTACTATTGGCAGATATAATTTACCTTTGCACCGTGGCAAAAATCATCCAGTTTAAAGTCAATCCTGTTCCGGAGAAATTCGGGCCTCAACCTGCGCGCGTCAAGCATGGGAAGGGAAAGGAACTGGAAAAGCAGGGCCAACTGAATCTCTTTACAGGAGGTAAAGTTGTACGTCTCAATCAATTATCTGTTTTTGAAGAAGCACTGATGCTCGATGATCAGGGCGATAAAGCTTCCGCACGCCTGCGCTATCTAAAAGCTATCGAAGAGCTTGACTCCATTGCCGATGCCTATTGCAACCTAGGTATACTTGAATTTAAGGAAGGACAAAATACCAAGGCTATCGATTTCTTTACCAAGTGTTTAAAGGAGGAGCCACGTCACTTTGAAGCGCATTATAACCTGGCCAACCTCTATGCCGAAGTTGGCAACTTCGCGTTGGCAAAAGTACATTATGGAGTATCGATCGAGATTCAACCAACGTTCCCCAACAGTCATTTCAATCTCGGTCTTACATTGGCTATGAACAAAGAGTTCACAGAGGCCATCGAAGCACTAAAGCACTATAGAAAGCTCACGCCGAAGAGCGATCACACACAAGTAGATGATCTGATCCTCAAGCTTGGTAATACCGACCGGTAGTTACATCGTCCAGATTGTAATAAAGAACAGGAAGAACCGGTACACTTCCAGCGCCACAAACAATCCGAGAATTCCCGCAAAAGCTTTTAGTATAAGTCGCTTGCCCCGCTGGCTATAGAAGGTGCGCGCAGCATAAAATATAAAGTATAGATTGGTGGATACAAAGATGATGGTAAGCGTAAGATCGTTCAGGTACATACCATAACTTGATGTATGCGTAATGCGCAAAATCATATTAATAAACGCAAAGATCACCGACAGTGCTATTGCATTCACGGCCAGGTTAAAACTGGTAAGTTCTACGGAGAAAGCCACGTGATCGGTAAAGTAGCGATTCTTCTTCCGGAAGATCAGGCTGAGGGGCAGCGATGCCAGCAATACAAAAACTACAACCAGTAATTTTGCCAGGCTCGTGGTTTTTTCATTATACATGAGTTCAAAGCCCGTCATCGTCATGCTATCTTTTTTCAGCATTTGTACAACTATCCGTTGTGCCAGCTTGCTGTGTGGAAGTACATGGAGCTGAGTGTACAGTGATGAGTTGAACATTTGCAGCACCGGAAACAAAAAATAAATCAGGTTCAGAATAAAGAACATTTGTAATGGGCGCATGTACATTACCCTGCGGCCGTCCACATACTCACGCGAAAGAAACCCGGGCTTGGTAACAGTATACCACAACGATTTCAGAAACTTGTTATCAACAATGGTAGATGCAACCAGCAAATGACCAATAACAGATTGAATCTTGCGCTCCTTCGGCTCAATTACTTTTTCACCACAGAGGTTGCAGTAAAGTCCAACGAAAGTATTGCTGCAGCTTTTACAAACATGCTGCTGATGCGCGAAGTCGTTCATGCAGGTAGTTAAAGATTGTCTGGTACAAAACTAACGAAAGCATTGGCTTATAGATAAGTATTGTATAAACCGATCTTGCGCCGTTACGCTAGTTCTTTTAATATTTTCCTGGCCCGAACGGTAAACGCAGGCGAGGCGTAAGGCAGTTGATCTTCCAGTACAATCTGAAGTTCTTTCTTCAGCTCAGGTATAGTTTGCGTCAGGCGATAAAGCACCGTCATCGCGAAAGCTTTTACCGCTACCGGCTCTTTGTGGTCTTGCAGGTATTGAAAACAGAGGTCTATCAATGCTCCGTGATAGCGCTTCGGTATATCGCAGAACTGCAGCAGCCGCATTGTGTTCCGCTTTACGGCATCATGAATACCGGGCTTCCTTAAATAGTCAATCACTCGTTTTAGATGCGGGCGAATAAGCTCCGGATGTTTCTCCACACACAGCCCCACGGGCCATGCGGCTCGCTGCGTTACGCGGTATGGACCTTCCAGGTAAATGTCAACCAACACTTTAAATCGAACCGGATTATCAGCCACATAATCAGTTATCTTACTCGCTTGTTTCTTTGAGTGTTCGCGCAATAATGCCTGTCTTAAATCCATTGAAAGGGTATTTGATCAATTGATCGTAAAGAGCAACCAATAATCTCCTCAAAATAAACGTTTTTGATAAGGTCAGTTACATTTGATTAAGAATTAACTGACCTATGGGAGTAATGTTAGCGTTACTGTCTACCGCTTTAATCCAGATTGGTCTCTGTATCTTTTGTTTTATCAAAAAAGCTCGTTTGAAAGTTTAACAAACTTCTTCTATATTTTTTTCGGGCACGTGGAGCTTTTTACAGATGCAAAAGGCGGCCACGTTTTTTATTTTGTCATAGTCCTAAAAATAATATATATTCAAATCCCAAGCCCTTTGCTATGGCAACGCTAAGCATGTCGAAAAAGAAATTATTTATTGCGGACTATGAGATCCACGCTTCTATTAAGATGCTGTATCCATACATTCAAACAGCGAGCGGCCTGGCAGAGTGGTTTGCAGATGATGTAACTATCAACAACGAAGACAAATCCTTTACTTTCTTTTGGGATAGCGAAGAACATAGAGCACGGCTCACCGCCCATAGAACCAATCACTTTGCACGCTTCGAATTTCTGCCCGAGAATGATAACGACAGTCGCGATCCATCATACTTCGAACTTCGCCTCGAATTCAATGAACTAACACAATCCGTTTACCTCAAAGTATTTGATTACTCAGACTTTGATGATCACAAAGAACTTCACGACCTGTGGGATGGTCTGATAGAGGCACTTCGTAAGACTGTAGGAGGGTAGTGCGCCTTTCTTCTTCATCCAATTTATTTTTTGCTCACCGTTTTGATTCCCTTGCATTGGCTTTATTTTTGAGTGCATAGCGCGCATGAAGAAACTCGACAAGCTTATATTAAGTGCCTTTATTGGCCCGTTCCTCATTACCTTCCTGGTCGTAGTTTTTATTCTGCTCAACGTAAACATGCTCAAGTATTTCGATGACATCATCGGAAAGGGACTGGATTACTGGACGTTAGGTCAATTGTTTTTTCATTTTGCCGTATTTACCGTACCTACCGCATTGCCTTTGGCCGTGCTGCTTTCATCGCTGATTGCCTTCGGAAATCTGGGCGAGCACTTTGAGCTAACAGCCATAAAAGCTTCCGGGGTTTCACTTGTACGCGCATTACTTCCTATTTTCGTATTTGTACTCGGCCTTACGGTGGTAGCTTTCTATGCCAACAACGACCTGGTACCTAAAGCTGCTCTCGAAGCCTATAGTCTCCTCTATGACATCAAACAAAAGAAACCCGCGCTTGACTTGCGTGAAGGGGCCTTCTATAATGGCATTAATGATATCAGTATAAAGGTCAATAAAAAATTTCCCGATGGTATCACACTGAAAGATGTGATTGTGTATGACCACCGAAAGAACGATGGCAACAAAGAAGTGACGATCGCTGACTCCGGTCGTATGCAAACAATATTAAACGAACGCTACCTCAAGTTCGAGTTGTTCAATGGGTATAACTATACCGAAGGTGCCAGCAACGAGCGCGAAGTAGTAGGGCAGAAGAGAAATAAAAATTCAGAGACGCTAAGCCGCAGTAAATTCAATAAGACCCAAGTCGTGTTCGACTTATCATCGTTCCAGATGGATCGCACAGATAAGAAGTGGTTTCAGAATAACCGCATCATGCGAAATCTGGGACAACTCGATGGAGATATAGATTCGGTGCATAGAGAAATCATGAATCAGCGCCTGTCACATTATTTATACCGGCCAAGTTATTTCAATTTCTACTTCCGGAAAGATACAGTCATTATGCCCTCTGATGTGTGGGCCTATAAACATTACCGCGATTCAATTACAGCGTTACCCTACCGGGATAAGATAAAGACTCGGGAACCGCAGCCGGTTGCCCAGACACTGCCGCCCCCGGCTAAGACCGAAGAGCCTAAGAAAGTGGAACCCAAAAAGCAAGAATCAAAACCGGTAGTAGTAAGGAAGCCCGATAATGACAAGCCTCCGGTGAAGAGCAGTGCTTCTATAAAAACAAAGCCCAGTAATAGATTTAATAAGTTAAATGCGGCCGTCAAACGTAGACCGGTGAAATATAAAACACAGCCGAAAGTTATTCCGGTTGTGCCTCCCAGGAAAGTGCCTGTGTCGGACTCTACCATTCAGGCCAAGATAGACAGCGTATTTAAATTAGAGCCACGCCAGGAAGTCTGGCAAGGTGCCGCAAACATGGCACGACAGGTGAAAAGCCAAGTGGAAAACGCCAATAGCAGCATTGAAAATTACACTACTGAGCTGCGTACATTCCAGATACAGTGGCACAAGATCTTTGCGAGTTCATTTGCCTGCATTGCCATGTTTTTGATCGGGGCACCTCTGGGCGCTATCATTAAACGAGGCGGATTGGGAGTTCCATTCCTGGTGTCCATTCTGTTCTTTATTATATACTATGTATTAACCATGCAGGGAGAGAAGCTTGCCAAGCAGGGAAATGTGAGTATTGCAACGGGAGTGTGGATGGCAGATTTTTTATTGCTCCTTACGGGAATGTTTTTTCTGAGACAAGCCCGAATTGATGCACGTTTGTTTGAGGCTGATTTTTATAGTGTTGCAGCGGATAAGATAAAGCGATGGTTTACGAAAAGAAAGGACGCACGCAAAGCGCAACCGGTTTAGAACGTCGAAAGTTTAATGAGTTTTTGGATTATTCGGCCATTTTGGCTTACCTTTGCACCCTGAATAAAGAGATAAAAATTTTTTTGAGATGTATTTAACTACTGAAATTAAACAAGGTTTGTTCTCGAAACACGGCTTCGGCAAGAAGAAAGAAGATACGGGTTCTCCGGAGTCGCAGATTGCCCTGTTCACTCATCGGATCAACCACTTGACCGATCACCTGAAAGATCATAAGAAAGATTTCGCTACACAACAAGGCCTCATGAAATTGGTAGGTAAGCGCAAAAAGCTCCTCAACTACCTCCAGAACACAAACATCGAACGCTACAGGGCGGTTCTTGCGGACCTCGACCTGAGAAAATAAGAATTCTACATTCCCCGAAGGGAACCCGAACAAAGGTTCCCTTTTTGCATTTTTAAAAAATGAGGTAAACCGCTTACCAGGTTTATCTCTAACATCTATTTTTATGAAACCGACTGTTATTACTAAATCTTGCAAGTTGCCGGATGGCCGCGAGATAACTATTGAAACCGGAAAACTTGCCCGCCAGGCAGACGGTGCCGTGGTATTGAAAATGGGTAACACCATGCTGTTAGCTACCGTTGTATCTGCACAGGACGCAAAAGAAGGAACAGACTTCCTTCCATTGTCCGTTGATTATCAGGAAAAATTTGCCTCTACCGGTAAAGTACCGGGAGGATTCCTGAAACGTGAAAGCAAATTATCTGACTACGAAATTCTGATTAGCCGCCTGGTTGATCGTGCGATACGTCCACTTTTTCCCAGCGATTATCATGCTGATACACAGGTGATGATTTACCTCATCTCCGGAGATGCCAACGCTATGCCCGATGCGCTTGCAGCATTTGCAGCATCAGCAGCATTATCTGTTTCGGATATTCCTTTCCAGGGACCGATATCAGAAGTTCGCGTAGCCCGTGTTGATGGCAAGTTCCTTATCAACCCAACCATGGCTGATAAAGAACGTGCCGACATAGACCTGATCGTGGCAGCTTCTATCGAGAATATATTGATGGTGGAAGGTGAGATGAAAGAAGTGAGCGAAGCCGATATGCTGGAAGCGTTGAAGGTTGCTCACGCGGCTATTATCGAACAGTGTAAAGTTCAGATCGAATTTGCACAAGCCGTTGGAAGAATAGAGAAACGGACCTATAGCCACGAAACAAACGATGAGGCACTCAAGGCCGAGCTTTGGGCTAAATTCTACGAACCGGTATATGCAGCAGCTTCCCGCCTGCTGACAAACAAGAAGGAAAGATCAGAGGCACTTTCCAAGCCACTGGATGAATACCTCGAATCACTCCCGGAAGATACCACGATCGATAAAACGCTAGTGAAGCGTTACTACAAAGACATTTTAAAGAAGGCTGCACGCGATCTGTCACTTAACAAACAGATTCGTCTGGATGGCCGTAAAACGAAGGAAATCAGGCAAATATGGTCCGAGGTTGATTATCTTCCTTCAACACACGGATCTTCAATTTTTACCCGTGGTGAAACACAATCACTCACAACGGTAACACTAGGTACAAAGCTTGACGAGCAGCTTATTGATGGCGCTATGATCTCCGGATCAAGCAAGTTTATCCTGCATTATAACTTCCCTGGATTTTCTACGGGTGAGGTAAAACCGAATCGCGCTCCGGGCAGACGCGAAGTGGGTCACGGTAACCTGGCGTTCCGTGCGCTGAAACAAGTGCTTCCTCCCGATGAAAAGAATCCATACACAATCCGTGTTGTATCCGATATACTGGAATCAAACGGTTCGTCCTCTATGGCTACCGTATGTGCCGGTTCACTGGCATTGATGGATGCTGGTGTGCCTATCAAGGCTCCGGTATCCGGTATAGCAATGGGTATGATCTCCGATAGCGAGACCGGCCGTTATGCTATTCTTTCTGATATCCTTGGTGATGAAGATCACCTGGGTGATATGGACTTTAAAGTTACTGGTACTGAGTTTGGTATCACCGCTTGCCAGATGGACCTTAAAGTAGATGGGCTTACTTACGAAATTCTGGCAGAAGCATTGAACCAGGCACGCGAAGGAAGACTTCATATCCTCAACGAAATGAAGAAGACCATTGCTGCACCTCGTGCTGATCTGAAGCCTCATACACCACGTGCAGAAACCGTCATCATCGAGAAAGAAATGATCGGTGCTGTAATCGGTCCTGGTGGTAAAGTAGTACAAGACATACAGAATACAACCGGAGCAACCGTTGTTATTGAAGAAGTTAATGGCAAAGGCATTGTTAACGTGTTTGCAAGTAGCAAAGATGTAATGGATGCTGCGTTGAAACGTATTAAAGGCATTGTAGCCGTTCCGGAAGTAGGAGAAGTTTACGATGGAAAAGTGAAGTCAATTATGCCATTTGGTGCATTTGTGGAGTTCATGCCAGGGAAAGATGGCTTGCTGCACATCTCCGAGATCAAATGGGAACGCCTTGAAACCATGGAAGGCGTACTGGAAGTAGGAGAGGAAGTAAAAGTAAAACTGATCGAAGTAGACAAAAAAACAGGCAAGTTCCGTCTATCCAGAAAAGTATTATTGCCTCGTCCGCCGAAGAAAGAAACAACTGCGGCAGAATAATCGTACACCAGTAATTGACAGGAACTAACTTTTAACAGTATATTGTTAGATAAACGAACGTAAACAGAGTACAGAAGGAACATGAGACAGCTTAAGATCAGTAAACAAATTACCAACCGCGAAAGCCAGTCGCTGGATAAATATCTCCAGGAGATTGGTAAGGTTGACCTCCTTACGCCAGATGAAGAAGTAGAGTTGGCGAAGCGTATCAAAGAAGGTGATCAGATAGCATTAGAGAAACTTACCAAAGCAAACCTCCGTTTCGTTGTATCCGTTGCCAAGCAATATCAAAATCAAGGCCTTTCATTGGGTGATCTTATCAATGAAGGCAATTTAGGTTTGATTAAAGCTGCTCAGCGTTTCGATGAGACCCGCGGTTTTAAATTCATCTCCTATGCCGTATGGTGGATCCGCCAATCAATTCTGCAGGCGCTTGCCGAACAGTCGCGTATTGTTCGTTTGCCGCTGAACCGTGTCGGATCGTTGAATAAAATTTCAAAGACATTCTCCGAGCTTGAACAAAAGTATGAACGCGAGCCTTCTCCGGAAGAACTTGCCGAAGTGCTGGATGTAACAACAGCAGAAGTTGTCGATACCATGAAGATATCCGGTCGCCATGTTTCCATGGACGCTCCGTTTGTTCAAGGTGAAGAGAACAGCTTATTGGATGTGTTGGAGAACGATAGCGAAGAGACTCCTGACTCTGGTTTAATGAACGATTCACTTCGCAGAGAAGTGCAACGTGCACTGTCTACGCTTACCCAACGCGAAGCAGATGTTATTACGCTTTACTTCGGTCTTAACGGCGAACATTCCATGACGCTTGAAGAGATCGGTGAGAAGTTTAACCTTACCCGCGAGCGCGTTCGTCAGATTAAAGAGAAGGCTATCAGACGTCTCCGTCATACTTCCAGAAGCAAAGCTTTGAAGCCTTACTTAGGTTAGAATCCCAAATTTTTGGAATATATTGAGGGTCTCGAATTACGAGACCCTTTATTTTGTTATCGTATCAAACATGTATTTATGGCAAAAGAAGAAGTGAAAGTACTCATCATTGGCTCCGGCCCTGCCGGATATACCGCTGCGATTTATGCAGCCCGTGCAGGTTTGAATCCTGTTCTTTACACAGGAGGCCAGCCAGGTGGTCAGCTAACGACTACAAATGATGTTGAGAACTTTCCGGGCTACCCTGAAGGTATAAACGGCCCACAAATGATGATCGATCTGCAGAAGCAGGCAGAACGATTCGGAACCAAGATCAACTATGGTCTGGTAACATCAGTTGATTTTTCAGGCTATCCATTAAAGGTAACGATCGATGAGAAAGACGAAGTGATCGCTGAATCTGTAATCATAGCTACCGGGGCAACAGCTAAATATTTAGGTTTACCATCGGAAGAGAAATTCTATAACCGCGGTGTATCGGCCTGTGCTGTATGCGATGGATATTTTTATCGCGGTAAGGAAGTAGCCGTAGTAGGCGCTGGTGACTCAGCAGCCGAGGAAGCAACATACCTTGCCAAGCTCTGTACGAAAGTACACCTGATTGTAAGACGTGATGAGATGCGTGCTTCCAGGATTATGCAGAACCGCGTGCTGAGTACGCCCAATATCGAAGTGCATTGGAACACGGAGACGGAAGAAATTATTGGTGACGATAACGGAGTAACAGGAGTACGCCTGGTGAACACCAGGACAGGCGAGAAGAAGCATGTTGCCCTGCAGGGATTCTTCCTGGCGATTGGCCATAAGCCTAACACCGATATTTTTAAAGACTATATCGAGATGGACGAAACCGGGTATATCAAAGTACAGCCTGGTTCCACCAAAACAAACATAGAAGGAGTGTTTGCTGTAGGCGATGCTACCGACAAGGTATACCGTCAGGCGATCACGGCAGCAGGAACAGGATGTATGGGCGCGCTCGATGCCGAGAAGTTCCTTGTAGCAAAAGAGCTGCAGACTGCCTGAGTAAAATCTAAATAGCTTTTTATACAAGACGTATCCCATCAGGTTCATGATGAAGCTGGTGGGATATATCATTTTAATAATTCCACTATGAAATTAGATATACTTGTTCTTTCTGCACATCCTGACGATGCGGAGCTTGGCTGCGGAGGAACAATCGCCAGACACATTGCACTGGGTCATACCGTTGGGCTTATTGATTTTACGCGTGGCGAACTGGGTACGCGAGGCACCGTGGAAACACGCGCTGCAGAAGCCGCCAGTGCTGCTAAAATACTGGGGGTATCGGTTCGCGAGAACCTGGGACTTAAAGACGGATTTTTTCAAAATGATCCGGAACACCAACTCAAAGTTATTCAGGCTGTGCGCAAGTACACGCCCGATATAGTGCTCTGTAACGCTGTATACGACAGGCATGTCGATCATGGTAAAGGAGCATCTCTGGCATACGATGCCTGCTTTCTCTCCGGGCTGGTAAAGATCGAGACTACCGATGAACAAGGTAAGCCACAACAGGCATGGAGACCAAAAGCGATATATCACTATATCCAAAGTCAGCTGATAGAGCCGGATTTTATTGTGGATATTTCCGGGTATTGGGATATCAAACTGGAAGCCATCAAAGCATTCAAGTCGCAATTCTTCGATCCTTCAAGTAAGGAACCGAATACCTATATTTCCAGCCCTGCATTTCTTAAAATGATTGAATCACGTGCCCTGGAATTCGGTCACGCGATTGGCGCAGCACACGGTGAGGGATTCACAGTGCGTAGGTATCCGGGTGTAACCAATCTTTTTAACTTGCTGTGATATAGCAGGTATATATTTTCCAATCGCTAAGGAGCCAGCCGGTAAATTTTCCAGGCGTTGTCTATTTTATTGAATTGAATGCGATCGTGGAGGCGGCTTTGCCGCCCTTGCCAGAACTCGATCATGACCGGCTCTACTTCAAATCCGCCCCATTGATGAGGCTTGGGAAGTACTTCATGGCCAGAGAATTTCTTCTCGATCTGTGCGACACGTTCTTCCAATATAGTGCGCGATTCAATGATGCTGCTTTGTGGTGATGACCAGGCTCCGATCTGAGATCCGCGCGGGCGACTTTGAAAATATTGTTCAGATCGCTCAGCATCAATACGACCTGCTACACCTTCAATGCGCACCTGGCGCTCAAGTTCCGGCCAGAAGAAAGTTAACGCACACGCAGGTACACGCTCCAGGTCTTTTCCCTTAGCACTTTGATAATTAGTATAAAATACAAACCGGTTGCTCTCTATACCTTTCAGCAATACAATTCTGCTCGAGGGGCCGCCCAGCGCATTGACGGTAGATAGTGTCATGGCATTAGGTTCTGGCACCTGCGCTTGTACCGCTTCCTGAAACCATTTTTCAAACTGCCGGACAGGATCAGGCAGAACGTTCGTTACATCGAGGGAAGCCTTTGAATATTCGTTTCTCAGATCAGCGATAGCGAGCATAGTATTTCTATAATTGAAACTGTAAATGTAATTCAACGATAAAGAACATCATCTTTATAGTGTCTTAACATGATAATTATCATACTGGTATCAAAATTAAATTTAAATTGTGTGAGCATTGGCCACGATACTCTAAAACTTTCCTACCTAAATAGCAATCGTTTTAAAGAACTGATATTGTTAACCTGCAGGCCTCTGGAAATAAAATTTGCACAGATGAGGGCTAAGTATTTTATTCATATAACAATTGATGGATAAATCCGTCATTAAAAAGAAGACCCCATGGAGTTTTTCAAGTATAAAAATCAAATAAAGCCGGAGAAAGGAAGGCTGCTCATCTCAGAGCCGTTTCTTCCCGATCCGAATTTTGAGCGCACCGTTGTATTGCTGTGCGAGCATAATGAAGAAGGTTCCTTCGGCTTTGTTGTAAACAAGCCCTCTATACTGAAGGTAAACGAGGTGATGGAAGATATCAAAAAGCTTGAAGGCATCGTTTATGTAGGAGGCCCTGTGCAGCAGGATACATTACATTTTCTTCACCGGAATATTGTGTTGGAAAATGCCGTGAAGATCCAGGGCGAAGTATATTGGGGTGGAGATTTTGAATCGCTGATAACTCAGATTGATACCGGAATCGTGCAGGCAAAAGATATTCGGTTTTATCTGGGGTACAGCGGCTGGGGGCCGGGACAACTGGAAACAGAGCTGGAAGACGACTCGTGGATTGTATGTGATTTTGCTACGGACGAACTGTTGTTTGATACGGAACCTTCGATGATCTGGAAAAAAGCCCTCGACAGTATGGGGGGCCGTTTCTCGATATATTCTAACTACCCTGTAGATCCGCGAATGAATTAGGCTTTTTTAGTTAAATTTACGCTAAGCGCGTACCAAAGATTGACTTATTGACCCATGGAAATGGAAAGAGATAAACGAGAGGAAAATGTTCAGGAGGCCGGGTTGGTGGAGAACCATGGCAATACGTTGAACTCCGAAATAGACTTGGCAGATCATCATGAGGGTGCTGATGACACTATCGAAGAAGAGCATATTGACTATAGCAATTACTCAAAGGTGCAACTTGCCAATGTTATAAGAGACCTCGCGAAAGATGACAACTTCAAGCGTGTTGATAACATCATTCGTGAAATAAAACCGCTATATGACGACATCCGCGAAAAGGAAAAAGCGGAAGCGCTCATGAAGTTCATCGGCAGCGGTGGTATAGAAGAAGACTTCGAATATAAAGGCGATGAATCGGATGTGATCTTCGATGCGAATATCAAACTTATCCGCGATCGGAAGACGAATCACATTCGCTTGCAGGAAGAAAAGAAAAACGATAACCTTCGCAGAAAGCAGGAACTGCTGGAACGGATTCGTGTCGTGGCAGATTCGCAAAACTCTGATGAGCAGTTCGAGCAATTTAAAGAGCTTCAGAAAGAGTGGAAAACGATAGGACCTGTACCCGGCACACAAGCGAAAACACTGTGGGCAAATTATCATGCACTGGTAGATCGCTTCTACGATAATCAAAGTATATATTTTGAACTGAAGGAGCTTGATCGCAAGCGAAACCTGGAAGCGAAACTGGATCTTTGTGCGCGTGCCGAGAAGCTTTCTGAAGTGGAGATCATTAAAGATGCTATTCGCGAATTGAATGAATTGCACCACGAGTTCAAGCATATAGGTCCTGTGCCGAAAGATGACAAGGAAGTAGTATGGCAGCGCTTTAAAACAGCATCAGATGCAGTATATGCGAAGCGTGATTCATACCTTCAGAAATTACAACAGGAGCTTCATGGCAATCTTGACCTGAAGGCAAAGCTCAGCGATGAAGTGCAGGAGTTTTCGACTTTCAATTCTGATCGCATCAAAGAATGGAACCAGAAGACAAAAGAAATTCTTGATATTCAAAAGCGTTGGGAAGTAATTGGTGGTCTGCCTCGTGCAAAAGCAAAAGAGATTAACAAGAAGTTTTGGGGTGCCTTTAAAACATTTTTCAATAACAAGAATGCTTTCTTCAAAAAACTTGACGAAGAACGTGAGAAGAACCTGCAACTCAAGAATGAGCTTGTTGAAAAGGCTCTCGCTTTAAAAGAAAGCCACGACTGGGAGAAAACTTCCAACGAGTTAAAAGTACTGCAACAGAAGTGGAAAGAAGTTGGTCCGGTGCCCGAGAAATTCCGTGAGAAAGTCTTTAAGGAATTCAAAGATGCCTGCGACTATTTCTTTGAGCAGAGACGCACGCAGCATGGCAAAGTAGAAAATGAGCAGGCTGAAAATTTGCGACTCAAGGAGGATATATGTACCACATTGGAGAGCCATGCAGCAGCCGGTACCGCTTCACCAGAAGTGTTGAAAGCGCTGCAGGATCAATTTAACGCGATTGGTTTTGTGCCCCGCAAGGACATCAGCGCGATCCGTAATCGCTACCACGAAGCAGTGGATAAATTTGTGAGCCGCATACAAGGCTTCAGCGAAGACGACAAGAGCAAGCTGCTGCTGGAGAATCAGCTGAGCGATCTGAAAAATGATCCGATGGCCGACCGTAAGATTTTTCAGAAGGAGCAGGCCATCCGGAAGAAGATCAGCAAAGTTGAAAATGACATTGCGCTCTGGAGAAACAACCTCGAGTTCTTCTCTCGCTCACAAAATGCCGAAAGTGTTCGCATTGAGTTTAACGACAAGATTAAGGAAGCTACCGAGCACCTGAAGCAGTTGAAAGATCAATTGAAGATGCTGAAGACGATATAGGAGCATTGACAGTCAAAAACATAAAGTCTCATCCCTCTTCGGGTGAGACTTTTTTTATTGTAGTGCATGTAAAAATGCGTCTAAAAAACAAGAGTCCGAAAATGAAAAAAAGTGAACTTTTAAATAGTTATTTTTGCTGAAACATTTGTTGAAATCCATTCTTGATTTATTTTTGCACCCTCATTAGCGCAGAAGGCGCTAAAAACTGAAAGCCTCCTTAGCTCAGCTGGTAGAGCAACTGACTTGTAATCAGTAGGTCGTTGGTTCGATTCCGACAGGGGGCTCAAAATAAAAAGGCAATTACATGCTACATGTAGTTGCCTTTTTATTTTTAGTCCATTTCAGAGTTTCCTGATAGCATATTCACGTTGATAGGTATTTACGTTAAAACGGAACATAGACACCTATCAACGCATACACGTACACACGTGATTAATTCTTCTCCGTATTCACCATTAACTGCGAGGGCTGGTTGCTGCCGGTGATAATGACTTTTGAGTTGGGTGAATTTACAAGACTCTTCAGCATCTGGATGTTATTATACTGCAGCAGCTTTTCGGTGAGCGACTGGTTGATGATGTCCTGCGCTTTTTTGATACCTTCAGCTTCAATGACAAGGCGCTCCGCTTCCTTCTTCTGTTTCTCTACTACAAACTCCATTTGCAGCACAGCTTGTTCCGCATTTACTTTATTCTCAATAGCCTGAACAAGTTGAGGCGGCAGGTCTATATCTTTCAACAGCACAGCATCTACGACAAAACCATATTGCGCTATATGTGCGCTCAACTCATCGGCAACGGCTTTCTCGATCTTGGTACGCTCCGTGGCATAGAGGTCTTTAGCTAAGTAACGTGCGGAGACCTCACGCGCGGTAGCCCGGAAGTTGCTGAGCACAACCACTTCTTCGTAGTTCGTGCCGAAGCGTGTATATACATCTTTGGCAGACTCCGGATTCACATGGTATAGCAAACTGATCTCAGTATTTACACTAAGACCTTCTTTTGTAGGGAGTGGGAGTGTGTTGAAGCTTTCAACAGTGCGTGCGTTTATCTTGACAACTTTGGAAACGAAGGGATTAAACCAGCGGGTACCTTGTGTGATGGAAGCTCCTCTGATAACACCGAGGCGTTGTACAATGCCTACTTCTCCGGGCCGAACAATAGCACACTGTGTCATCAGGAGTGCGAGCATGACGAAGGCGCTTGCCTTCTTAAAAATTACTTTCTTCATACGTTAGATGGTGATGAGTAGTTAAAGATTTATACTGCTTTCGACACGATATATGATATATAGTTATCGTGCCTCTCCTTGTAACGCCAGGCCCGAACGTATGTTGAGCCCGGCCGCTTAAAAGATTCTTAAATTAACAGTTCTGCATCTATAAATACTGCCGGATATATACCCCGAAGTATGCAGTGAAATTAAGTCTGATGTTGTATGTGACCTGCGTGTAATCATACCTTCTAATACAAATACAATCTCCTGATTGTAGATCATTTTACGCATTTCCATGTAAAGTTAATGGCCTCTGCACACACCGTCATGGCATAACATTTTAATTGAAGTATATCGGCCGGTAAAGGCCATATATAATTTTATTCACCATTAAAACAGATAAACATATGTTACGCTGGGCAGCCATATTTTTCATTATTGCCATTGTAGCGGCAATCTTTGGGTTCGGTGGTATAGCAGAAGGTGCAGCCACTATCGCACAAGTTTTATTCTTCATCTTCCTGGTCGCTTTTATTATCGTCATTGCCTTTGGAGCAACATTGTTCAAAAAGTGACGGAGTAGCGGAGGTCGGACGATTAGGAGTAAAAATATAGTATCCATCTACTGGCATTGCCATGAGGTATATTTTTGGGGTATTGATAATTATACTGTACTCGGAGTGCGGATTTTCGCAGGGAAAATCGCGTACAACCTTGTCTGATAGCTTGCCGGCACCGCATGCCACCAAGTCATCGATGAATTTCAGCAATGTAATAGGATGGAAGACCGGAGAAACGCCGAAGGCGCCCGAAGGATTTACGGTAACGCGCTATGCAGATGGATTTGACAATCCCCGGTGGCTTTATATAGTCTCCAATGAGGATATACTAGTAGCCGAAAGTAATTCCAACCATCCGTTTCTTGAGAAGATTGGAGCACACATCATCGGGGCTTCCAAATCCAATAGCCTGCGTCACAGCGCAGACCGCATTACGTTGCTTCGTGATGCGGATGGTGATGGAAAACCGGAGGTACGTAATACATTTCTAAGCAATCTGAATCAGCCGTTGGGTATGCTTGTAATGGGCAACTGGTTCTATGTAGCCAATACCGATGGGCTGTGGCGATATCCGTATACGGTTGGTCAATTAGCCATCACTGGAAAAGGAGAGAAGATTCTTGATCTTCCCGCCGGTAAAGCCAATCGTCACTGGACGAGAAATCTCCTGGCCAGCAAAGACGGTTCAAAGATATATATAGCGGTTGGCTCCGGTACCAACATTGCCGAAAAAGGAATCATGAATGAATTTCTACGGGCTGATATACTGGAGGTAAATCCGGACGGTACAGGGCTGCGCGTGTATGCCAGTGGGTTGCGTAACCCGGTGGGTATGGACTGGGCACCTGGCACCAATACGCTATGGACTGTAGTAAATGAACGCGATGAACTTGGCGATAACCTGGTGCCGGATTACTTCACACACGTTAAAGAGAACGGATTCTATGGTTGGCCCTGGATGTACCACGGTCGTTTTGATGATCGTGTAAAGGCGCCCAGGCCTGCCGTTGTGACGAGCTATACCACACCGGATGTTGACATTGGATCGCATACTGCTTCATTAGGACTTGCCTTCTATGATCAGAAAGCCTTTCCACAGAAATATCACCATGGCGCCTTTATTGCGCAGCATGGCTCCTGGAATCGCTCCACACTCTCCGGGTATAAAGTAATATTCATTCCTTTCAGCGATGGTAAACCTCAAAGCAAGGGCGAAGATTTTCTTACCGGTTTTATTGCCGAGCTCAGCAAAGAGAAAGTTCGTGGTCGCCCGGTGTGCGTGATCGTAACGCCTGACGGCAGTCTGCTGGTTACCGATGATGTGAGCAATGTTATCTGGAAGGTTTCGGTTAATAAGTAGATTTCCGTCCAGCCTGGAATTTTTCGCAGGCAGCACCGGTTAGATCGACATTACCCAACCCCAATTCCATATGCCGAAAGATCAGAATATTCCTGTGTTCCGAAGTACTTCATACGCTTCGTCTTACTTTCAGGATAACCGAACCAATTGTCAGGAAGTTATACCCGGCATTCAACATTTTGATATACATCAGCGCTGCAACTACAAGCACAGCATCGGGGCGCACCGACTTGATTTCTATATGATATTCCTGGTCATGCAGGGCGAAGGCCGACATACCTTCGGAATACAGGAGCATCACCTCACCCGCAATATGCTTTGTTTTATAGGACCGGATGTTATCAATTCCTGGCGATCGGAGGCTGAAGAACAGCGGGGATATTTTTGCTCTTTTTCAGATGACTTCTACAACGTGGGGAGAGAGAACAAGAACTTCTTAAACGAACTTCCGTTCTTTCAGATCGATGGCACACCGGTATTGTATCTCAACGATGAAGAAGCGCAGCATTATCTCACCTTGTTTCAATGGATGCACCGCGAACATGATCAGCGTAATGAATATTCCGATCATGTGTTAAGAGGTTATCTGCAGGCCGTGCTCAACAAAGCGTATGCACAGTATAACCTGCAGGTAAGTCATGCACCGACATCATTACATCCCGGCTTACGGTTGCTCAAGGCATTTACGGCGCTTTATAGGCGCGACTTTAAAGTGATCAGCCCAGGTAATGCCATTCAACTCAAGAGCGTTGCTGCCTATGCAGAGGAGCTTGGCGTTTCGCAGAATCATCTCAACGACACCATCAAAGCAATTACAGGAAGATCGGCCGGACAACTGATCAAAAATCACCTGATCAAACAAGCCACAATATGCCTGCGACATTCTTCCAAGAGTATCAGTGAAATCGCTTACCGTCTTGGCTACGATGATCCTTCATACTTCGCGCGATACTATAAAAGTCAAACAGGATTATCGCCGGCAGCATATCGGGCTCATTCATCCGGCCAGCACTCCTGACGTTATATCATAAAAGAGCAGGGATTTTCTCACCTGTAAAATGTACCGGTATATCCGTATTATCTCCTGAAGCAGCGTGGTCGTAAGAATCAACTTTGCATCATCATGCTGATAACTTCAGCCATGCGAAAAACAAATTCATCATTAAAACGACAACGTATGGAATACCGTCAGTTAGGACATTCGGGATTACGCATTCCCGTGCTTAGTTATGGCACCGCTACTTTTGGTGGTACCAATGATTTTTTCAAAAAGTGGGGACAAATCGATATACAGGAAGCATCGCGCCTGGCAGACATCTGCCTGGAATATGGTGCCAATTTCTTCGACACAGCCGATGTATACTCGCAGGGAGACTCAGAACAAATTCTTGGTGCTGCGTTGAAAGGAAAACGCGATCGCGCCCTGATTTCCACCAAAGGTACATTTGCCATGGGCGATGGCCCAAATGATAAAGGTGCATCGCGCTATCACCTCATTAAAGCATGCGAAGCCAGTCTCAGGCGTTTGGGCACAGACTATATCGATGTATATTTTATTCATGGCTACGATCCGTTTACACCTATGGAAGAAACGCTGGCCGCATTGGATAACCTGGTAAGCAGCGGTAAAGTGCGCTATATAGGCTGTTCTAATTTTACAGGATGGCAGGTAATGAAGTCGCTGGCTATCGCTGAGAAATATGGACTCGCGCGCTATGTCATTTACCAGGGATATTATTCGCTCATTGGTCGCGAATATGAATGGGAGTTAATGCCGCTGGCGCAAGATCAAAACGTAGGCCTCATGGTGTGGAGTCCGTTAGGATGGGGCCGCCTCACCGGCAAACTCCGCAGAGGCCAGCCGTTGCAGGAAGGACGCATACAAAACGGAGGCGCTGCAAATGGCCCGGAGGTATCCGATGAATATTTATATACGGTTGTAGATGTGCTGGATGAAGTTGCCGCCGAAACAGGCAAGTCAGTTCCTCAAGTAGCGATCAATTGGTTGCTGCAGCGTCCTACGGTTTCTAATGTCGTGATCGGTGCGCGCAACGAACAGCAACTGATTCACAATCTTGAATCGGTAGGCTGGAATCTTACCACAACACAGATCGAACGCCTGGAGAAAGCCAGTGCACAGAAACCGGTATATCCGTATTGGGTGAAGATGCGATGATCTTTAATTAAGAAAGACTGCCATCATAAGCAGTCTTTCTACTTTGAAGAAGTATCGATTTACAAGTATATATATGCTACAGTCCGGCCTTGTTCTTCAATTCCAGATAGCGTGGATCTTTCTTTAGCTCGGCAAACACGGGGTACTCTAAAAAGTAATTTACGGGAGCCAGTCGCTTTTCCACACATTGGTTAATATGATAGAATGTTTTATCCATATCGCCTAATGCATACCAGATGCCCACCATGTCGGCATTCAATACAAGATCCGGATTTTCCGCCTGTCGTTGTTCGATGCGGGCAATACAATCGAGGGCCTTCTCGCGTTCACCTAACATGGCGTATGCATAGCCTAATCCCATCAGTCCTTTTTGTGGGTGGTTGGTGAGTCGGTGTACTTCAGCAAAGAGCTGCAGTGCTGCAGGCCAGTTGCCTTTCATACCCAGGCTCCAGGCTTTCAACTCCAGGCCCATGCGCATCTGCGGATCGATCTCCAGCAGTTTATCGGCCTGTCGAATCGCATCATCATACCTTGCGGCAAAGACATATATATTTCCGAGTGAATGGTTGATGAAGGTAGACAATGGATCAAGTTTCAATGCTTCCTCCATTACCGTGATGGCTTGCTCCTGTTGACCCATCAACACATAGTAGAAGCCAAGCCAGCGGTATACGGTTGTGGCACCCGGGTTAAGATGCAAAGCTTTTTGCAAGGCTTCATGTGCTTCGGCCCATTTCCAATCATATAGTAAATAAACTGCTCCCTTGGCTATATATCCTTCAGCTACGGTGCTGTCAAGTTGCAGGGCTTTGTCGGCATAGCGGTGTGCAATTTCAAAGGCAGTGGCGGGTAACATTTGTCCGCTTGATCCCAGTTGGCTATACGCGGTGGCCGTCATCGCATAAGCGAGTGCATACTCAGGTTCCAGTGCTATAGCCTGCTCAAAACATTCAATTGCTTTTTTTGTGTCGCCCGGAGTCATTTTGTTCCAGTAGTGAAGCCCTTTGAGATAGCAGGTATAGGCTTCTATATTCTGCGAAGGTGGCGACTTTATTGGTGAAGGTGATGTTGGTGCGATCAGGTTCTCACGCAGTTTATTCGCGATCATGCCGCTGATCTCGTCCTGCAACGCAAATATATCGGTAAGATCGCGGTCGTAGTTCTCACTCCACAAATGATAGCCATCGGCAGCGTTGATCAACTGGGCGGTTACACGCACGCGGTTGCCGGCTTTGCGCACGCTTCCTTCCAATACTTTGTCTACATTCAGTTGAATCGCTATATCGCGGATGTCTGCATGCTTGCCTTTGAATGCAAATGCAGAAGTGCGCGATGTTACCTGCAGACCATTGATCTTGGTCAATGCATTGAGCAATTCTTCGGTAATGCCATCGCTGAAGTATTCGTTTTCAGGATCAGCACTCATGTTCATAAAAGGTAAAACCGCCAGCCGGTTTACAGGTTGTCGTGTTTTGCCTTGGAGGGCTGCACGTTCCGGCACAACCATGCCCGGGTTGGCAATGGCAAATACACGCACGGGTTCCTTTACATTTTTCATTTCAAAGTAGCCCAGCTCGCGTGTGAGTATATCTGCCTGGTTACGTATTTCATCAAATACTTTTTCTGATATAAAGATGCTGCCCGATACAGCCAATGATTCAATGCGTGATGCAAGGTTCACTCCATCTCCATAGATGGCTTCGTCTTCGATCGTTACATCGCCGGTGTGAAGGCCGATGCGTACATCTACTTTCGGGGCCTGCTGCAACGCCTGCTGTATGCGCATGGCGCAGTGTACACCATCAATAGCGCTTTGAAAGATGCTGAGCGAGCCGTCACCGTAAAATTGCAGAACTCTTCCGCCGAATTGCCCGATCGTAGTGTCCAGCACTTCCTTCAGTCGCTTGCGTTTGAGCTTTGCCAGTTGTTCATTCTCCTGCATCAATGCAGTATAGCCCGTCATGTCAGCAAAAAGAATAGCAGCCAGTTGTCGCATAGTGTGTAAAAGTAATAATCTAACGGCTGCGACTGCAATACATGAACTTAATTTTGCCGATGTGTAAACATAAAAAAGGCGCTGATGAGAGCGCCCTTTCTTCTATTGTTTAACAGGTTGGCTACCGATAGGTAAGGCTTACGTTACCATCGGCAGAAAGATTTACCGGGATGCCACCTCCGTTGATTGCGCCATTGATAGAATGATCATCCGATCTGCCGGAGAAATTAGTGAGTGGTATATGCAGCGATTCGCCATGTATATCAAGGTTCAGTCCCAGTTTATCAGGTATAGCAATATCAATGTTGCCATCACTGGTTTTTACAGATAAGTTTTTTGTAAGGGCAAGCATGGTGCCGTGTACATTGCCATCCGAAGTGGAAGCGGTGAGAGAACCTGATAACTCATTAAAAGTAATCTCTCCATCGGAGGTACTGACAGACACATCTCCGGTAATCTGTCGTAGCACGATGTTACCATCACTGGTGGCGGACTTTACATTGCCTTTAATTCTCTCCAGCGAAACATTGCCATCGCTTGTGCGGGCTTCCAGTGAACCATTGATATCGTCTACATCAATATTACCGTCTGAAGTCTTACTATTTACCTTACCGTTAATAGACGATATATTCAGATTACCATCGCTGGTCTTGGTGCTTTGATCGCCCGTAAGGCCGGTAAGAGAAATGTTACCATCGGACGACTGTAAATCGCAGGCAGTTTCGCGGGGTACAGTTACAATGAAATTTACTTTCAGTCCATCTTTGAATGTGCCATAGTTAAGTGGATACTTTACACTGATGTCCAACGAATTGCTTGTATTCGTAACGTTCACGGTAAGCTCTTTTTCAAGTTCCTTGCGGTTGATCTTGAGTACCTGGTTGCGTCTCTTTACAACATACGTTACTTCAATGCTTTTGCCACTGCCGGCACTCACAGAAATGTTTCCATCAGACGATGACAGGATGAGCCGGGCTGGTGTTGAAACGTCATATTGTTCCTTAAAAGAATATTCACTTTGCGCGTTACAGAGGCCGGCCATTAGCAGGCAACAGATCAGAAATAATGAAGTCTTTTTCATAGTTGGTAATGGGTTTTCAATGGCCGTTGATTTCTGGTCAGCTGCATAAAAATATAGAACAAGGAACATCGATCAACGTATGTTAAAGTTCTAGCTACTGAAATCAGAAGCTTGCGACTATTTAAAAGATAAGACTCGTTTCACGGGATGAGGTTGCACCGTGAAGAAAGTTTTTTCAGGATTTTTGGCAATTTGTTCATAAACGAACAGAGTACTGTCAGGTGCTATAGATGTTGCGCTGGCATATTGAGAGAAGTATTTTAGATTGCGCATTCAATTTATCATGAATGGCTTTTATACAGGTATCAGGTATTTGTAAATACGGAGAAACAGAGAATGATCTTGTATTGAAAGATATCAGTTTTTCACAACAACGCCTTCAGCGTGTGGCCATTGCCGGTGAAACAGGTTCGGGAAAAAGTACATTGCTGAAAATTATAGCGGGTCTTATACAACCTGATGCCGGTGAAGTAAAATTCGAGAACCAGCCTGTTCAGGGACCAGCCGAGCGACTGGTGCCGGGCCATCCTGGTATAGCATACCTTTCGCAGCATTTTGAGTTACCAAAGTTTTTAAGAGTAGAACAGGTACTGGAGTATGCGAATACATTGGGGGCAGAAGAAGCGAATGCTATTTATGAAGTATGCCAGATCACGCATTTGCTTAAGCGCAAAACTAATCAGCTCTCCGGAGGTGAACGTCAGCGCATAGCGTTTGCGCGATTGCTGATCACATCACCACGCTTACTGCTCCTGGATGAACCGTTCTCTAACCTGGACATGGTTCATAAAAATACATTGAAGGCGGTGATTGATGATATACACGACAGGCTTGGCATTACGTGTACGCTGATCTCACACGACCCACTCGATATTTTGCCGTGGGCGGATGTTATTTTTTTAATGAAAGACGGAGGGATCGTGCAAAAAGGCACGCCCGTTAAAGTATATACTTCTCCGGTAAATGAATATGCAGCTGGTCTGCTTGGTAAATATACTTTGATTCCACCTGCGAATATGGAAGCATGGGTTAAATCGTTAAAGTTAAAGCCGCGGCGAAAAAATCTGTTCATCCGTCCCGAAAACATAAAGATTGTGAAGAAGGGCAAGCATAATCTCACCGGACGTATTACAGATATATATTATTTCGGTGGTTATAACGAGGTGAAGGTTTCGGTACATGATACATCTCTTCTTATTCGCACAGATGCGGAAGAATTCAGAGTAGGAGCGGTGATATACCTTTCGCTTACTGCCGATAAGATTTCATTCATTTAATTACGTTATCTGAATAGGTCAATCGTTCCACAGCAATCATTCTCCAGGTAGTAATTATTTTCCCGGAATGTGGCTGCGCATCGTCATGGTTGGTGTGTATGCTATTTGCTGATCTGATTTTCAAAAATCTTCTAAAGGGAATCTTATGGAAAATCTACAGCAACAATATGCGTTGGTAACCGGCGGTACCAGCGGCATTGGATATGAGCTAGCCAAAGTGTTTGCCCAGAATGGATACAACCTTATTCTGGTAGCAAGATCGCAGAGCGATCTGGATTTGCGTGCCAACGAATTTAAAGGCTTGCACGGTGTGGATGTGATAACCATTTCAAAAGATTTGTTTGAACCACAATCACCATTTGAAGTATATGACGAGGTGAAAGCCCGTGGCGTCACCGTTAATATACTGGTGAATGATGCCGGGCAAGGTGTCTATGGGAAATTTGCCGAAGAGGATATACATCGTCAGCTGCGGCTTATACAACTTAATATCACCTCGCTTACTGCACTCACCTATCTTTTCCTGCAGGATATGATATCGCGTAACGAGGGAAGAATACTTCAATTGGGCTCTATCGTATCAGAGATACCAGCTCCGCTTCAGGCAGTATATGGTGGAACAAAGGCGTATGTACTTTCGTTTACAGAGGCTTTGATCAACGAGTTAAAAGATACCAACGTTATCGTTACGGCCTTGCAACCGGGTGCTACGCAAACAGATTTCTTCAACAAAGCCGGCGCACAAAACTCTAAAATTGTAAAAGAAACAAAACTGGCTGATCCTGCTGAAGTAGCCCGCGATGGTTATGAAGCGCTCATGCGGGGAGATGACAAAGTAGTGTCCGGGTTTAAGAATAAGGTGCAGTCTGTTATGAGCAATGTGATGTCAGACAAAACGCTGGCTGAAAATATGCGGAAACAGTCGGAGGAGAGTAAGGAGGAATGAAGAAGTAAAGAAGTAAGAAGTAAAGAAGTAAGAAGTAAGAAGTAAGAAGTAAGAAGTAAGAAGTAAGAAGTAAGAAGTATGCTATGCATGTAGTGAGGGGCTTCCTGTGGGAAGCCTCTTTTTTTACGTTTCTTTTTGATAGTAGTAGGTGTGGCAAAGTGTAAAGGATGTCGTTACTGTCGCTGCAATCAGCAGCCATCCGCCTTCGGAAAGTATAACTATGAATGACAATGTAAATATTCCGGTTATGCTCCACAAGTATCTTCGCATGTACATGGAAGGGATGTATAGCAAGCTTCGCAACAATAACAGGCAGCCGAGGGAAAACGTGAATAGCAATGCCGTTGTAAGCAAGTCGGTATACGTTAACAGCACAACCGTTTCTGGAATCAACAACAGGCTATAATAAATAACATGCTGCCCATAAATTCTCGCGCGGCTGTAAGCAAAATTTCGCGCCATCGGCATGTACATTTCCATGAAACTATTTTCTCTGTATATTAAAATGGTGTGGCTCATGCAGGTGATCAATATCACCATATACAGCACGGCTGTATTTTCCAGTTGATCGAAAAAGTAAAATGTGCTCATCAAAACCAGTAATGAAAATACTTTGGTGATTAATCCCATCCACGGAGTTGTGTGCAACATGTTATAAAATGGTAAACTAAAGTATGCCTTGGGCCAGGATTTCAATATCTCCGTGAACAGCGCAGTTTTTGGCACTGTGGCCTGCTCGTACATAAAATACATATATACCCGTGCACTGATGCTCCCCAGCAGTAGAATGTATAACCAAAGGATGATCGGTACCTTATGGGAGTGATAACTCATCCCGACAACCAGAATCATGATTCCATAAACAATAATAGGTAACAGGATCACAAATTGCGCAAGGCTCCAACTCACAAACTGCCGGAAACGCGAAAATGCATTAACACTATAGTAAAGAAACATGTTCTCGGGCGCACGCAATTGCTTTGCTATATATTGCCAGCTTTTGATTGTATACAAAAGCCAGAGCACGCATACCGTAAACATCACAATCGGGGCATCCAACACAGCCAGCGTAAATGTGAGGTTATACATGACCAGATCGCGTGGATCAATATGACCAGCCGGTGTTATAAAAAAGCAGTAGCAGAGCACTGTTCCAAAGCAGCAGGCGAGTACCCCTGCATGTTCACGATAAAAGCCAATGGCTAGTATACGTATCAACGTTCGCGTAAGCGGGGCAATCATGTCTGCGCTAACGTTACGGTATGATTACTCACTTGCACCTCCTGCACGGGAGCATGTAAGCCCGTAAGCAGTTGGTGTGATGATAGAAGAAAGCTGATGCCTTCACGGGTATACTTCTGCGCAATCCATTCATATAGTACGGCCAGAGCAGCGTCATCCATGGTGATCAAAGGTTCATCCAATAGTATTACCGCGGGTTTGCCCGTAAAGGCCATTACCAATGATAACTTCTTGAGCATGCCGCTGGAGTAGGTGCCGACCGGTTCGTGTATATAGTCCTGCATGTGCAAGGCTTCCAGCAAGGGTATGGCCTGTTGATATGGTGCATTTTTGGCTGCCGCAAAGAGGCGGATCATTTCACTGCCAGTAAGGAAAGGAGGGAACAGCGGTTCGGCCTCGGCAAAGTTTACCTGCTTCCTGTATTGCACAGGTTGCTTCCGAATGTCGATTGTGTTATTTAATACAATATCACCCTCGAAAGATATAATGCCGGCTATCGTTTTCAGTAAGGTACTTTTGCCGGAGCCATTTATACCTTTTATCCAGTAAATGCCACTATTAAGCGTTAATGTGTTGATGGATAGTACAGGCACGTTGCCATACCGCTTGCGATAGTTCCGGAGTTGAAGCATAATCGCTTTTTTACTATTTGTATATTTCTCTGGAGGAGAGTTACAGTAAATGCTTTTTTTATTTTAAAATCGGAAGGCACGCATTATAAAAGCTTCCCTGTAAATATGTACATTTGTTGGTTGCTGGTGATATGCATCGAATAAAATCCCTCGTAGTCTTTGGTTTTCTGTTTTCGGCCTGTACTCATTCGAAGGAGCACCGTACTTCTGTTTCGTTTTACTATTGGAAAACAGTTTTTCACCTCACGGATGCCGAGAAGCTCCTGCTGCAAGAAAATAATGTTGATCGCCTGTATGTTCGTTACATGGACATAGCCTTGCAGAAAGGAGAAGCACTGCCATTGTCGCCCGTGGTTTTTGAAGACACCCTGCTGCCAGCAGCCATTGTGCCGGTGGTATATGTGCGTAACGAAGTAATGTTACAGCCTTCGCTTGATGTAGCAGCGTTGGCAACTCAAACGGTTAATTATATTCATCAGATCAATCATGCCGCAGGTATAACCAGCCAGGAAATACAGATCGACTGCGACTGGACGCTTACGAGCCGTGAGAATTATTTTATTTTTATTGAAGCGGTAAAAAAGCAATGGAGAAAAACATTGTCGGCTACCATTCGGCTGCATCAAATAAAGTATTACCAGCGAACCGGTATTCCTGCTGTTGACCGAGGTGTGCTCATGTATTATAACATGGGACGCATTGCTGCTGATTCATCCAACTCTATCTACGATCGGGAAATTGCGCAAAAGTATACACAGCATCTGAAAGGTTATCCTTTGCCATTGGATGTTGCCTTGCCGGTATTTTCATGGGGTATACATGTGCGCAACAACACGGTGATCGGCTTACTGAACAAAATAGATGATACCACGTTTAGCGAAGATGAGCATTTTGTTAGGAAGGCAGATCCGTTTTTTGAAGTGAAAGAAAACGTTATTAAGATTGGACATTACTTTAAACAGGGCGATCGGATTAAAATTGAAAGTGTCGATATAAACGATCTGCAGGAGATGACGAATGATTTGTCTGATGAAATGCCCCGACCACCACAAGAGATTATATTCTACGACCTGGACCACTTTAACCTGAAACATTATGAGAAAGAAAAACAATTCTTTCAAAAGATCAGTCGCGCTTTTTAGTGTGGCTGCCTTTGGCACGTGTGGTATCGTGCTGGCCTGTGCCGATTATTTTATGGAATACGATTATGATTCCGACTTTACTCCTGAAGTATATGTAGACGAATCGTATGCACCGCTATTTTATTCGCCGCAGGAAGTGTTCTACAAAGTGGGCTTTGATGATGTACATACTTCCCGCTTCAACGATGATATCGTGATTGACTGGTCAGACTACCTGAAGGGCAAAGCTACCAGGGAGCAGGTACGTTATTTGTTGTTGAATGATAGTGCTGCGTCAGAGCTTGATCAACTGTATAGTGCTATCTGGAAAAAGACAAAAGCCCCGGCACGGTTCAGCGCACTCAATCTGGCAGATGAAAGGATCAGGAGCTTTGTAGAGTTTATGCATTATGCAAAGATGATTGAAGCGTATAGCACGGAACCTGCCTATTCTTGGGACTATGATGAGAAGAAAAAAACTCCGGTAACGGACCCTAAAGTTATTGCGCAGGTAGAAAAGCTATATACTGAAACCAAAGATCCGTTTCTGAAGAACCGCTATTGGTTTCAAACCATGAAGGCATACTTTTATGGTAAAGACCAGCAGGGTTTAATTCCATTTTTTGAAAAGACAAAGGCCACTGTTCCTCAAAACATGTTATACTATCGCGGTGTGGCCTACGTTGCCGGTACGCATTATCGAAAGAAGAACTATGCTACCGCTAACTATTTATATAGCATAGCCTTTGATAAATGCCCGGAGATGCGCGTGGTAACGGCCTATAATTTTCATCCGCAGGAGCAACAGGACTTTCAGACTTCGCTCTCGCTGGCAAAAAACAATGATGAGAAGGCCGGCTTGTGGGCTTTGTTTGGTTACTATGCCGATGAAAAGCAGGCGATACAAGAGATATATAAATTAAATCCGGCCAGCCCGCATCTTGATTACCTTTTAACAAGACTTGTAAACCAGGAAGAAGTAGCGGTCAACGGAATCGATTTTAAAACCGCAGAGGAATACAAGCGCACCCGCAAGGAAAAGCTGGACAAAGGCGCGCTGCAATTGGTCAACACAATTGCAAAAGAAGAAAAGACACCGAAGCCCTATCTATGGAATATAGCAGCCGGTTATTTGAATATACTGGTAGGCAATTATACTATAGCATCGCAGTTGCTGGACAAAGCAGAGAAGCAAAGTCCAAAAAGTGAATTGGCATTGCAGCAGATACATTTGTTTAAAATTATCAATACGCTGAGCAGTATCACAAAGATGGATGATAAAGCGGAGAATAAGTTACTTGTTGACCTTACGTGGCTATACAACGCGAAGCAAAACGATGAAACGTTCCGTTATCGTCATGCATTGGGCTGGAGCAGGCAATATATAGCTTCGCTGTACAAACAGCAGCAGAACGTAGTCATGGCAGAATTGTTTGATCGCGATCTGAAGTTCTACCAAACAAATACCAATCTGGAAGCCATGAAGATTTTCCAGGAGCGAACAGCAAAAACTCCGTGGGAGCAATTGGCATCCGGTATCTATAATATTACCCTTTCTGATATTTACGAGTATCAGTCCACAATAGCAGCTTATGCTGGCAGGATCGATGAGGCTATTGCCTTCATGGAGCGTTCGAAGGAAGGAAAAGATGTTGAGCTGTTGGGTAATCCATTCAATGGGAAGATTAAAGATTGCCACGATTGCGATCATGCCGCTACACAAAAGGTAAAATATACCAAGCTGTCGCTCCTGAAAAAGATGAAGGAGATGAAAGATCATGTTGATAAAGGTGAAGATGTATATAACAATAGCCTGTTGCTGGCCAACGCATTTTATAACATGTCGTACTTTGGCAATGCCCGGGTGTTTTATTATGGTGACATCATGGATCAATATGGTAATTATATTGACAAATACTATCAGCCGGTATTATTGAATTGTAGTCTCGCCAATCAATATTACCAGAAAGCTTTTGACGTTGCCACCACGGCCGAACAGAAAGCGAAGTGTACCTATATGATGGCGAAATGTGAGCGCAATATCTTTTATACCGGGAAGTATCACAGTCGCGAAGATTTCTATTCCGATCCCGATGTAAGCTTTCTTGCCTGGAACGGCTTTAAGAAATTGAAGTCAGACTACAGCAATACCAAATACTACAAAGAAGTGATCAGCGAATGCGGGTACTTTCGGAAGTTTCTGGGTATGGAGTGAAAAATAGCTGTGATTGCTGGCTGCGAACTGCTGGATGTGTGTGAGGGAGGAGTGTGGTTTTAACTTCAGCATTCGTTGATCGATGTTCCTTGTTCTATGTTCAAAAGCTGCTGGCCTCTGGCTACTGGACGTGAACAAGTTGGTGTATGCTACTTCATCATTCGTTATCCGTTAATTGTTACAGGTTAATCGTTATCAGGAAGAGTATATTAACGGTTACCCTAGACGATCTGTGTTCTTCTGTTCCCGATGGCCAATCGGGAATAGAAGAACACAGAAAAATAAGTTATTCGTTATTCGGTGTTCCTTGTTCAATATTTTTTAATAGCTATGAGCTTGCTCGCTATATCTTCCGTACTCCGGACTTTTCGTCTTTCGGACTCTTTGCATTATTTACGAGCAGCAATACTAAAAACGAGTACCATCATTACTATAGCAATAGAACCGATCAACGCAGCAGAATGAAATGATACCAGAAATGCTGCTCTTGCCTGGACAAGAAGTGCAGCGCCTGCTTCGGCAGGTAATTGCAGGGAAGCCGCGAGTGCTCCTCCCAATGTATTGCGTGCATCTTCGGTGATAACAGATATACCAGAAGTCTTGGCTGCCGCCATGTGACTGTGGTATATCGCAGTGCCTATACTTCCCAGAAGTGCCACGCCAAGTGCTGAACCGAACGTAGTGCTACTCTCCGATATACCCGACACTGCGCCAGCCTGCTCAGGAGGCGCTACCGATACAATCAGGTCAATGCCCAAGGTTACAATAAAGCCACATCCCAGACTAAGGCAAGTACAGGCGGCAATGAGAAGGAAGAGATGTGTATCGGTTTCGAGTTGTGTTAACATCAGCATGCCGGTCAGCATAATTATATTGCCGATAATGATTGTTACCGTGCGTGAGATCCAGCGCAGAATCTGTGGGGCAAACATGCAGCCTGCCATCGTAATGGCTGCCGGCAACAGGGTAAGAAGGCCGGCCTGCATAGGCGCCAGTCCCCGTACAAGTTGTAAATACTGGGCAATGAACAGGTATAGTCCTGACCAGCAGAAGAGCGACAGGAAAAGCGTAGCCAGAGTCGCACCAAATGCCGGGATTGAAAACAGATGTAAATTCACCAACGGGTTACGAATCGTCTTTTGTATACGAACAAATACAGAAAACAGCACTACACCGGCAGCTATACTCAGCAAAGCCCGCCATTGGAAAGCTCCCGACTCTGCAATATGCTTAATGCCCCCGGTAGCCGACAGCATGCCGGTAAGCAAAAGCACTGCACTCGTAAGACTGAATTGTCTGGCATCCACATCGCGGTATTCGGTGAGCAGGCCGGAGGCAAACAGGAAAAGACACATTAAGGGCACACTGATCAAAAATACCGAGCCCCACCAGAAGTGAGTCAATAGTATACCTCCGAGCAACGGACCGAGCATAGTTCCTCCCGCATAGCATGCAGTATATATACCAAAAGCTATCGTGCGCTCACGATCATCGCGAAACATACTGCGGATCAGCGATAATGTGCAGGGAAGAATAATGGCACCTGTTATTCCCAATACAGCGCGTGCTGCAATTAGCCATATAGCACTGCCGGCAAAGGCGGCCATTACGGAAGCGAGCGAAAATAATACAAAGCCAATGGTAAGTAAACGCTTTCGGCCAATGCGATCGCCCAGTACTCCCATAATGATCAGAAAGCCTCCCTCCATAAAGGTAAATATGTCGGTGATCCAAAGTAATTGCGAACCGGTGGGCTTCAGCGAAGCACTCAACGAAGGTATAGCCAGGTACGTTACCGTGGCATCCATCGAGACCAACAGTGTTGGTAAGGTCAGCACGGCAAGTCCGATCCATTCTCTTCGGCCAGCCCGTGGTATAGGAGAGGAGAGAAGCGTTGTGTCTGTTTCCATAGTAAAGATTGTGATCAAAACTACAAAACAGTGCGGCATCGCATCAGGGCTGAATACGACAAAAATAAAGGCCGAATGCGCCGGTATATTTATGCGGGAAAGTTTTTCAGGTTGCGCGAAAAGGTTTTTGCATGCTTGCCGCTGTTTTCTACCGCCCATACCGCCATGGCATATAGCACCGGTTTAAACCCGAGGCCTGCCACTGTAAGGCTATAGGTAACGTGGGGCGGCACTACAGGCTTTGCTTTTCGCACGATAAGTTTATCCGTTTCGAGTTGTTTCAAATGTTGGATAAGCACTTTCTCCGTAATAGAAGGTATACCTTTGCGAAGATCGCTATATCTTTTTTCACCGGATAATAACTGAAAAAGTATAATCGGTTTCCAGTAGCCGCCAATCTTTTCCATAACATACGTAACGGGGCATTCCTGGAATGCAGTCTGCTTGTTGGCCTGAATGGTTGAGCTTTCTTTTACCTGGGTCATAAGAGCCTACTTTAGGGTAAGTACTTGTACAAAAGTAAGTACAGCGATACGTTTGTTCTATCAAAATTTAAAAAAAATAATTGTATGAACATTACCATTACCGGGTCTCTCGGCAACGTTGGCCGCAGACTCACTGAAAAATTAGTTGCGCGCGGGCATAGAGTTACTGTTGTAAGTCACAGCCCCGAACGTATTGCCGCCATGGAGGCTTTGCATGCTATACCAGCGATTGGATCGTTGCAGGATGCCGCATTTTTGCAGGAAGCTTTTGCAGGTGCTGATGCGGTGTATATAATGATTCCGCCGGATCCCTCGGCAACCAATGTGCGAAAGTATATTCGCGAAGCGGGCGATCGCTATGCACAAGTTATTGCCAGGTGTGGTGTGCAATACGTAGTAAACCTTAGCAGCATTGGCGCACACATACCTGATGGTGCCGGACCTGCCGGTGCTAATTATTATGTAGAACAAAAATTGAATGCGCTGGCGGATACACATGTGCTGCATCTTCGTCCGGGTATGTTCTATACTAACTTTCTCGGAGCTATGAACATGATCCGCTATCAGAATATAATTGGTAACAATTTCGATGCTTCGTTGAATATGATACTGTCACATCCACATGATATTGCTGATGCAGCAGCAGAAGCACTGCATACGCGTTCGTTCTCCGGAAAGAAAATACAATATATAGCAAGCGATGAACGGAATGGAAGTGAGATTGCCTCTGTGCTTGGCCGGGCGATTGGTCAACCTGATCTTGCGTGGATAAACATTAGTGATGAACAGATGTTGCAAGGCATGCTACAGAATGGATTAACGGAAGAGATGGCAACAGTATATATACTTGACATTGGAAGAGCAATTCGTGAAAGCAAATTGTTTGACGATTACGCAAAGAACCGACATACTGCTCTTGGGTCTATCAAACTCGAAGATTTTGCGAAGGAGTTTGCTGTGATATATAAACAGGCATTGGCGATGGCGGGGGAAGCGAAGTGAAAGTTGGGAGACCGAAAGTCGGAAGGTCCGGAAGTCCGGAGGATATAGTGAGTAAACGCACGCGCTGGTCTCTCGCTCAAACTTCCAGTGGCCGGTAGCCAGAAGCTAGCAGCCTTTCATAACTGAAAAAGTAAAATGGAGCAGTGCCCGTCCGGCAAAGCTCCATTTTTAATTAACCTAACCCTTACCTATAAACATACGAGGTAAAAGAATGTTTCAAATCTATATATCATCGCTAAAAGTACCCTTTAAAATTCCTTAATTTAGACAAACGGGTATAATGTACCGATGATACCGGCGATCGGGTATATGATCGGTATACTTTGGTATACTGCTATAATCCCATTCGCTGCAGGCTTGACAGCAATACTTCATACGGCCTGTAACCTACCATGATTATACCTTCTCCATTGGTGCCTGTACAGGTAAGTGTAGGGTAGCGGCCTATTTTGTGAAACGCTGCCAGCTCCAGATCTTTTCGAAACAATGTGCGTGCCTTGCCTTCCTGCCAGTCAGTTTTAAATTGTTCAGCGCTGAAGTTATTGCATGATGTTTCTAACTCTTCGGCAATCTGGAACAATACGGTATATTTGGCTATATTCAATTGTCGGGTCATAACTGCTTCACGCACTTTGTAGAGATAGAATGCTTCTGCTTCAGGCGACTGAAGTGACGCAGTTTTCACAGCTAGGCATGCCGGATAAGATGAATCGGGAGGATCGCGATGCCAGATATCGAAATTGATAGAAGTATGCGTCACTTGCGCTGCCTGCATCCAGAGTGGCCCCATTTGCATCGGACGATTGATGATGTTATACGGATCGCTATAGGAATCCCAATTCCGTATCATACCAGCCATAACGTACCGCACAGTAAACCGATTGCCAAATTCATGTTGCAATTGCATCAGGTGCTTATCAAACGCCCAACTCCAGCAACAAAGCGGATCGGTATAATAGGTGATCAACAACCGATCCGCTTCATGCCTGTTATTTGTTTTTGGATCGTGGACTTCTTGCTTTTGTTTTTTTGCTGTCTGCTCCATCGGTTTCATCTACGTCTCCGCTTAATGCATAATTACTCCACTGATTTTCACCTTCCGGTATAGCTGAGTTTACCTCTTCGCTTCGTTCCTGGCTGAGATCTTTATTGATCTTCTCTATCAGTGCAGCGGTGCGATCGGTACCAGCAATTTCCTGTGTGGTCAATCCTTGTGTTGACTCAACATGTGCGATCGGATCTTCAATGAATTGCCAGGTCTCGCCAAGTTTTGTGCTCGCACCATCATTCCAGGGTCCACGAAATTCTGCACCACTCGACATATTGAAATATGTGTTGCTAAAGCGCGGATCAGCCTGAAGCACGCCAGGAGGGAAGTTCGGCTGTATTGTCTCAAGCGCTGCTTCAAACATCTGGAAGTGTGCAACCTCGCGCGTCATCAGAAACGTTAACGTTTCGCGCACATAGGGATCGTTGGTAAATTTCATCAGGTATTCATATACAATCTTTGCGCGCGACTCTGCTGCCATATCGGAGCGAAGGTCTACGGTAAGATCGCCATTAGCGTTAACATACGTACCACTCCAGGGTATACCGCGACTATCGGTCACCACAGGGCCTCCGGCACTTTCTACCAGGAAATGCGGATTGGAGATTGCTTCGTGAATAACACTTTCCTTCGCTGCTTTTCCATCCAACAGTTTCATGATCTCAGACTCATCAGCAGCATCTTTTAATTTGCCGTTAACTCCTGCCAGCAGCATCTGAATAGTGGCACCTACTATTTCGAGGTGACTAAATTCTTCTGTGGCAATATCCATTAGCAAGTCATATTTATCAGGGTACGGATTTTTGGCGCTGAAAGCTTGCACAAAATATTGCATAGCGGCTTTCAATTCTCCGTTAGGACCGCCAAACTGTTGTAACAACAGATTAGCAAATTGTGGATCGGGTGCCGAAACACGCGCATTAAATTGAAGATCTTTTACATGATAGAACATAATGGGAGGATTTAAGTGATTCCCCTGAATGGCCAAAATGTATGCCTTACGAAAACGATGTAAATACGAAGTATATGTGATTCAATTCCTACTCAATTGAGGCAGGAAATTATCAACTGTGGAATGAATGAAAATTTTACAAAAGATGTATACAACGGAGTGACTAAGCGCATGGATAATAAAATGGATAAAGAGGTAACAACTCCTGAGCAGTTATTACCTCTTCTGACAATTTAGCATGCCATTATAATTTCAAATCGACTTTTCTGCCGCTTTGTACTGCCTGGTAAATAGCATCAATGATTTTCATGTCTTTAAGGCCTTCTTCACCATCAACGGGAACCACAGGCTGTTTGCCTTGAAGAATAATACCAGCCATTTCATCCATCTGTATGGTTTGATGCGTGATATGCGGTTGTGTTAACTCACCCTGGTGTGTACGTCCTTTTATCGGGCCGTAGCCAGTGGAAGGCTGCATCTCCGCATAGCCTTTTTCGCCATCAAGGAAGAAGCGGTCGAGGTTGCTCATGCTATAGGTCGACAGGCATGACGCCACGGCACCGCTCGGAAACCCTAATTGAAACTGGATGGTTTCGTCAACACCTTCTTTGAATTTCTGCGGATCAGTCTTTATCTCCTGGGCTGTTACCCAGGTTGGATCTTCGCCTACCATGTAGCGCGAACCATTAATAGAATATATACCTATATCCATCATGGCACCGCCACCGGCGAGTTGTCTGTTGAGACGCCATTGCGTTGGATCACCAATCCTGAAACCGGAAAGCCCCTGGAAGAAAAGTATTTTACCGAACTCACCATTCTTGCGCATGCGTATTACTTCGAGCGTCTTGGGTTCAAAGTGCATACGGTAGCCAATAAGTAATTTTACGTTGGCTTGTTTACAGGCATCTATCATCTCTTGTGCCTCGCGTGCATTTACCGCCATTGGCTTTTCGCAAATCACATGCTTGCCTGCTTTGGCTACGCGGATCACATGGTCGTGGTGCAGCGCATTGGGTGTGATTACATAAACAGCATCAATATCAGGATTGCTTTTAATGCGATCGAAGTTCTCGTAATTGTAGCAGTTCTTATCGGGTATAGTATACCTGCTCTGCCAGTCTTTGATCTTGGAAGGTGTACCACTGATAACACCGGTTACCCTGGCATATTTGCAGGTCTGCATCGCTTCGGCTACACGCGTACCATAGCTTCCAAGGCCCATAATGGCTACACGCAGCGCGGGGCCTTCGTAAGGTTGCGGTTTGTAAGGGTGGTCTTCTGTTTTGAAAGATGACAACAACGGCAAGGCAAAAGCGGAAGCCGTTATCTTTTGTAGAAAGTCTCTGCGAGAGTTCATGATGGGTTAAGGGGTTGATATAATTGATTAAAACAAGCTATTGAATTCAGTATACTTTTCATTGATAAATTTATACAAAATGAAATATAACGGGATGCATGGATAATTCATCACGATGATTGTTCACACAAGGATCCAACTTGTAAAAGATTACGCTGGGATTGTCGGGAAATTACCATCTCATTTGTTACGCTGTGTGGCATGGTTTTATAATCTGTAATCTATAGTCAAATTGCTGCATTATGTCAACTGTAAATATACCCGAAGCGGACTCTGTGAGCTACCGCGAATTTCAGGAAGGTCATTCCGTACAGGTGCGTGCCGTTGCATCGCCAGGTCAGGAACATGATTTTGATAAAGGAAAACGTGTCAGTATATCCCACCTCAATATGGAGTCTACAGCCGTTATTGTATCCGATCCCATAGAGATAGATGATGGCAATGAATCTGGTCGCAAGGTTTTTTCATTGATCATTGAGAAAGCAGACCGTTAGCTGCCAGCTTCTGGCTGCGCGCCACAAGAGGTTTGGGTAAGACACAAGCGTGTACATGGGCTCACTATATTCTTCCGGTTTCCTGTCTTTCCGGACTCTTCTATACCAACATCAATTACAATCCTGTTAAGAATCTGCCGGACACTCCATTCTTGTATCCAATGAAGTATACTTGCATTGATTTTTCAGTGGAGAAAAATATAATCCCCCGCTGGAACCGCTGTATGGAATATACTGTTGGCCAGTTTAATGTATAGTTTATGCTCATCCGAAATGATATATACTTTATTTACAGCCGTTGTTAGAACATGTTTACCGGTGTTACACTATATATAAAATTTATAGTTAATCGTTCTGGGATTTTTCTGATTCTTATTTATTTTGTTATTCAAGTATTGGTTAAAAGCTGTTGCCTATGAGAAAAAAAATTCTAATCGCTGAAGATGATGCCGATATCCGCCTCATTTTAAATATGCTATTGGAAGATGCAGGATATAGCGTGGAAGTTTTACCGCAGGCATCGCGTATTGTAGAAGGAAAATACGAAGCTCCCGACCTCTTTATCATCGATAAAGACATGCCCTTTATTGACGGGCTCGCAGTTTGCAAATATCTACGCCTGAAAGAGAACACCCGACACATTCCGATTATTATGATCTCGGCGCATCACTATTTGAAAGACCGTGCAAAAACTGTAGGTGTAGATGAGTTTATCGAAAAGCCATTCGGTATTCGCAGTCTTCTCACTTCGGTTGAGAAGTGTATTCATAACGATAATGTGGTTAATTGTTAAATCGTTATTTGTTGCAGGTTAATAACTATTGATGGATAA
>NZ_DAIQRQ010000116.1:0-6096 GCF_036786105.1 Ohtaekwangia sp. | reverse complement strand
TTATAGGAGTATGATAACTGCGGCTTACCGGTTTTACCTCTTTTGGTTTTAATGAGTATAACACCATTGGCAGCACGCGCACCATATATAGCAGCCGATGCATCTTTCAATACGCTTATGCTTTCTATATCGGCAGGATTAAGGCGGTCTATACCTCCGGTACGTGCCGGTATACCATCGATTACGATCAACGCATTGTTATTACCCAATGTATTGGAGCCGCGTATGCGAATGGTAGAGCCATCGTAGCCCGGTTCGCCACTGGCCTGCATGACAGTAACCCCCGGCATTCTTCCTGCCAGTGAATTGGAAAGGTTCACGGCTGGCGACTTCACCAGGTCTGAACCTTTTACCGTAACAACCGAACCCGTAACGGTTTCTTTCTTTTGTTCACCATATCCTACTACCACTACTTCCGAGAGTTGCTGTACATCGGCAGCCAGCACTACATCGATCGTGGTGCGGCCCGCGATCTCTACTTCCTGCGTGGCATAGCCAATAAAACTGAAGATAAGTGTTGTGCTTTCGTCAGGAACCTGCAGGGTATATTTACCATCTACGTCAGACGTTGTTCCGGTACTCGTGCCTTTTACCAGCACGTTTACACCGGGGAGTCCCATCCCATCGGCATCGGTAATTTTACCCGTGATGGTGAGCACGGGGGGAACGGTTGCCAATAGCGGGAGTTCGCTGTCGGTTTCCAAAGACTCGTCCCCGTCTGTTTTTATCTTGTTCAGCACGATCCGGTCTTTGATTACTTCATAACGGATATTAAGAGGCCCCAACAACTTGTTCAGCAGCAATTCCAGTTTCTCCTTTTCTGCGGAGAATGACACTTCCTGCCGGAGGGATATAAAATTTTTACTGTAAACAAACCTGACTGAAGCGCTTTTCTCGATCTTGTCTAATGCTTTGCTCAGGCTCAGATGCTCGACCGTAAGGGTTACATTTCGGTCTAGAACATTTTGTGCTTTGCCTACCTCTGCCCGGGAAATGCCGGTGAGGATCAACATAACGACAATCTGGCTCAACGTAATCCGCATAATTTTGCTGAGGTTGATGTGCGTTTGTAAAATCTCTTGCATAATTTTGATTGTTTCGTTTTTACAAATGAGACACGTAGCCCTGTCCTGCTGCTAGGCGATGGAACAGGGAGACAATTAAATTTGATTAGGGGTGCCGCAATCACTCCTAATCTCTTTTCATAAAGGGGTATATATTCTATTGCATCATAGTAAAGGGGTTTAGTAAATTTACTCTGTACACCCCGCTCCATCGAGGTATACTGTATTATCTTTCAGTTCGTATGTAGCTTCAATCGAACGGCTCAACAATTCCAGAATGTCGGCCAGGTTCTGATTGGTAAAATCCGCCCGTATCAGGCAGTTGTTCAGATTCGCATTTCTTACTTCCATCCTGATTTGAAATTTCTCTTCGAGCAATGGCAACACCGTGGCCACCGGTACATTATCAAATACGATCGTAGCCTGTTGCCACATGGCGAGTTCCGGCAATTGAGCCGATGTTTCCTTGAGCAAACGATTCTCTGCTTTTACATAGGTAACACGTTCATTCGGTGTGAGGAAAACCGAAGAAGAGTCGCTTGTATTTTCCGGTTTCATTTGTACTGCTACGCGACCCGTCATGACAGATACTTCAATGGTGGAAGCATCTTTATACGCTTTTATATTGAAGCTTGTGCCCAATACTTTGGTAGTAACGTTGCCCGTGGTAACGATGAAAGGGCGATGGTGGTCTTTCGCTACATCGAAGAAGGCCTCCCCTTTTAATTGAATGGTGCGTATCGCGTTGGAGAAAATGTTGGGATACTCGATATGACTACCGGGCCTGAGCCATACCACGGTGCCATCGCTCAGATCTTGCCTGAGTATAGACTGTGTTGTGTTGCGAATAGTAACGAAACCGGCTTTTGCTACAGGCGCGGTCTGCAGCTTTTCCTTTTGCTGCAATACTATACCAAGGCCCGCTATCACTACTGCCAATAAAACAGCAGCCGCTTTATACAATATATAGGAAGATTTTTCTTTTTTGCGTTGCTGGGGAAAAGGCTCGGTGCCAGCCAGATTGTGATGGATTTGCGTGAGCATCTTTTGCCGGAGCGCTTCGCGTTGCTGCATGTCCAGCAGGCGATCATCGTCTGCCGCGTCATCAAAGACTGCATACCATGCGTTGATGCGATTGCGTTCTTCAGGAGTACATTTTCCCTGCAGAAATTTCTGCAGCAGCTCCGGTGTAATTCTTTCCATGGTTCAGGGCATTTACTGAAACGACTAACCTTACGGCTGCTCATTTTCAGAAGGGTGCTGTATATATAGTCAGCCCTCCCTGGCATATCCCCTATATCGTTTGAATTTTTTTTTAAGGTGGAATAATCACACCAGTCCAATGGCAGACGTGATAATAATGGTGAGCTGCTTGAGATTCATCTTCAATACGCGAAGCGCTTTCCCTAATTGATGTTCCACCGTCTTTTCGGAGATACCAAGTTGCGCAGCAATCTGCTTCATGGTAAGATTTTCATGGCGACTCAGCTTGAACACTTCCTGGCATTTTGGGGAAAGCCTGCTGATGTGCTGCTCTACCGATGCGTGCAGGTCATTTACCATAACAAGCTCTTCAGTAGAATTATCGGTGATGGACATGGTTTGCAGCTGGCGGCTGAGGTACTGCTTGCGAATGGCTTCATGCTGAAAGTGATTGATAACTTTATACTTGACAGCCGTAAACAGGTATACCGATAATGATTTGATATGAACGATCTCGCGATTTACCCACAGACTGGTAAATATATCCTGCACAAATTCTTCGGCTGTTTCCCGTGATTGTATGCGCTTGTAGGCGGCAGAATATAGCTTATGCCAATAGCGATTATATATTTCTCCGAACGCAGCCATGTGTTGCTGGCGGAGTAATTCTATTAGGTCTTGGTCAGAATAATCTTTCAACTTATTCATCGAACCGTGGTCTGAGGTAAACAATATTAAGACAAATAAACAGTACTTTCCATACGTTTAGTCCAAAAAATCTGCTTTGCTAACGATTGTTTACCGTGTTTTCGTGTTCTTCGCCTGACTTGGCGCTTCAGAAATACAACAAGTGTTCACGATAACACATACGATTGATGTTTGTGGCAGAAATACCACAACGTGTGTACGCTTTCACGTTGATACGTGTTTACGTTGTGCATGTGCGTACGTTCAGCGTGTACACCATTGATATATACCTGGGCGTAACATGCACACGTAAACACCCGCCAACGTAAACACGTTAATCACTCGCTACGCAGCGAATGCACAGGGTTGGCGCGTGCTGCTTTCCACGTTTCGTAGCTTACGGTGAGCAGGGTAATGAGTATCAGTCCGAAAAGGCTTACTATAAATATCATCGGGCTGATGGTTGAGCGATAGGCAAAATCTGCCAGCCATCGGTCCGCCAGCAGGTAGGCAAGCGGTATAGCAATTACAGCGGCTATTAAAAGTATTTTTAAAAATCCCCAGACAAACATGGCTACAACCTGCCGCACCGCTGCGCCCAGTACTTTTCGTATACCCACTTCTTTTGTTTTTTGCTCGGCAGTATACGAGGCTAATCCGAATACACCCAGTGCCGTAATGAGTATAGCGAGTATAGCAAAAGCCTTGGCCAGCGATGACACGCGACTTTCTGCCAGGTACATGCGGTTGAACTCATCGCTTACAAACCAATAATCGAAGCCTACGCCCGGAAATATTTCGCGCCATGTTTTTTCGATCGACTTTATTTTTTCCTGGAAATGACCGACCGGCAATTTTATATAGGCAATGCGGTCTATGAAATGTACATGCGGGTTGAGCACCAGCGGTTCGATAGCCTGGTGCATGGAGCGGAATGGAAAATCTTTTACCACGCCTATCACTTTATACGAACGCACAATGCCATCAGGATTATTATCTCCCGATTCGGTTACTATAGCGCCTATAACTTTTTCTATCGGTTGATTGAGTGCTTTTACAGCCGCTTCGTTCAGGATCATGGCACTTGAATCGGCTACGTTGTTCTCATCAAAATCGCGGCCTGCTATAAATTCAAGTTGGTAGGTCTTTGCAAAATCGAACTCTACATTGAGCTGGTTCCATTGCAAATCTTTATCGTGCAACTCCGGAAACTTTAAGGTGGTGCCAATCCAGCCGAAGTAATTCAGCCGCGGCAGGTGATTGGCCATGGTTACATGCTCTATATCTTTATCCTGCAACACCGCCTGTTTGAACGCGGCAAATTTATTTTGCGGGGCTGTGCCTCCATAACGAATCGATAACAACTGGCTGCCCTGTTCATTCAGCTTGGTGTTCTGCATGTGCTCCATCTGTCGCACGACCACAAATGTTGAGATGATCAGCACGAGGGACACAGCATACTGCAGCGTAACAAGGCCTTTGCGGAATAACTCCGCTCCTATACCTTTCACCACTTTACCTTTCAATACTTCTACGGGCTTGAACGCAGAGAGGTATAAAGCCGGGTAGCTTCCGGATACGATGGACATAAACAACACTATACCCAGCACGATCAGCAACATATAGGGATCAAGCAACGACACGAGTGTAAAAGATTTATGCGCCAACTGGTTGAAGGGCTGTAAGAAAATAATAACGAGTAACACTGCGATGACCAGTGAACCGAGTGTCATCAGTATAGATTCGCTGAAGAACTGCCAGGCAATTTCCCTGCGTTTGCTGCCGAGCGATTTACGGAGGCCCACTTCCTTGGCTCTGCGGGCCGAGCGTGCTGTAGCAAGGTTCATATAGTTGATGCAGGCGATCAGCAATATCAAAACCGCTACCGAGCTAAAAATGGCGAGATACTTCTTATCGCCGCGTATACCATTCTCCCACAAGTTCTTCTGATCAAAATGTATAGCCGACATCCTGGTGAGAAACGGTCGCAGCTTCCATCCACCCGCTACAAAACTGGAATCGTTCTGTGCCATCTGGTTGGACCAGCCTTGCAGCGCGGCTTCCATCGGCTTTACATCGGTTGTTGATGGTTTAACAACTATATAGCTTTCAAAAAATTCCGAATCACGAAAAGTTGTGCCTTCCATATATACTTCAAAATTTTTACGCACACTTCGCAGTGCATTTATATTCAAAATATAGCGTGGTTTGAAGTGCGAGTTGGAAGGATAATCTTTGTATACACCTGTTACCATTACATCGATCTCCTTTCCATCGGTAGCCCAGGTGTGTTTTATCGTTACGGTCTGCCCGATTGGATCAGCATCGCCGAAAAGTTTATGAGCACCCGTTTCACTCACCACCATTGAGTTATAATCCTGAAACATCTTATCGCGATTTCCTTTTATCAACTCGAATTGCAGCACTTTGTCAAATCCCGGCTCAGCCCAGCGTACTTCTTCAGTCAGTATAATCTTGTCGGTGGCTTTATGATGGAAAGATGTAGGATAGCCTATATTGTCTATACGGATAGCCTGCTCTATTTCGCTTCGTGTGTCTTTCAATTGTTTAATCCAATAGCCGGGTGCCACCGTATTGTCGAACTCCTGCCCTTCAGCATTGATAAAAGTGCACCCGATGCGATAGGTGGTTCCATAATACGGGTGCATGGTGTCGTATTGAAGTTCGTCATTTACATACAGAAAAATAAGAATGGCACTGGCAAGCCCCAGGGCCAGCCCGAACATGTTGAGCAATGCAAAAAGCTTTTGGCGCTTGAAGTTGCGCAGCGCGATGGTCAGGTAATTCCGTATCATTCTGGGCAAGGTTAAGTGGATATATACTAAGAACGATGCCAAACGACAAATAGGTATCCCCCAGCTGGAAGGATTTTGAAGCTAGAGGTCTGGCGGCTAGTGCATCAGTGTGCCGGAACTTATCACACTATTTTTTGCGCTTCGATGTAGTTGATCAAACTCGCGCGGAAACTTTCAACCTGCTCATAGCAAAAGTGCAAGCGCGCGAATGATAAAGCTGAAACCCTGTTGTGCCGCTGGCGGCACAACAGGGTTTCAGCTTTAATTAAATCTTTTTCATGAAGTTTCCGCCAGCGAAAACTTCATGAAAAAGATTCTCAAGGTAC
>NZ_DAIQRQ010000115.1:0-6229 GCF_036786105.1 Ohtaekwangia sp. | reverse complement strand
AGGTATTGTAACATGGCCTGGTCCAATTGATCCTCCTAAATATTGAAAAGTTTGACCGGCGAACTTCTGCTGAGTTGCATGCTATAAAGCAAAAGCCCGGAACTTGCCGGGCCTTATAGCTATTCATCTATTTCCATGTGTAGGGTTCAAATCCGTGCCAATTTTCCTAAAGGGCTTTTCGTTTCCGGTACTTGCATCAATCAGTTTCTCTCCGTTATCGTTAAGGATGTCTGTAATTCCCAATTGGCGGGTGTACCGCGAAGTAAATAGATTTTCCATCAGGTGTCCAGTGTGTGCCACGCAGGAATTCTCTCTGGAGCTATGTGTGTAAATTATCTTTTCCTTGTTGGTTTTCAAGTCAAGTACCCCAGTGAATTATCCTTTTGGTATGCAATCTGGTTACTGGTAGGCGATGCAATAGCAGAACGACCTCCTGGAACCAACAACTTACGTTCACCTGTAAGTACATCAAAAAGGTAAATACCTTCAGGTGATTGAACAGGGTTGATGAGTTCTTCTTGCCCTTCAAGTTTAAATTTAACTCGACCATCAATGCTGTAAACAAATTGGTAGCCTTCGTGCAGCTAGGGAGATTCCTCTATCGAAAGATTGGGGAACCTTCCTACACTGTCTATATTTACAACCACCTTCCTTTGCTCCAAGTCCATTACTGCCAGGGAAACCATTGATGCGAGACCTTCGAACGGATGCTTAATGGGGTCAGCTTCTCTTTGAATCATAAAAAGAAGATACTTGTCATCCCATGATGAATTTCTCGGCCACGCAAGTTCACCTTTTTCTGCTTCATAGATTCTGTCTGTGATCTTCCCTGATAGGTCAAACTGTACAATGTTGCACCTGTATTCCATCCGGGTTAATCCAGGAATTCCTTCTGTACCAACAAAAGCATCTCTTGTATTCAACCAGTCCCATCCCACTGTATTCCGCCTCCTTGTCATTCTTTTAATTTAAAAGATGATTTGGGATATCTGAGTCTACATAAATGAAATATTCATGTTTCTGCGAGTTTGAAACAACGATCTTGCCCGGTAACGGGTCGCCAGAATTTATCATGTTGCAGGAGTGGATGAATAACCAATTTAAAAATATCAGCGAGGTTAACATTGTCTTTCTCATCGTCACTTGATTGGAACTTGGGAGGCTTGACCTGCCGTCCAGGTCATGGTGGGTGGATAGGGAAGCTTGACGGAAGTGGCCCAAGGAAGTTGATACCCGCTTCCCTGCATTCAATCCCTGACATGAGTAGTGCGCACAATTATTTACACCAAAGTTATAGGGCCATGGGTTTCCTGTCTGCGCCTGGAGCCATGCTGTAGCAGCTGCAGGGTCAGTCACCGTAACTGGTGAAAGAAAAGAAACTACCCATTTTTTTTTCTCGTGCCCAGAGACTTGACCATTCAGCATCATTACTTTGTCTGTACTGGTAGGCAACTGATATATTGACTTTAAAATTATTCGATGGAAAAGAATTTATTATCAATCCTTCAAGCTGTTCCCATATACTCTGACTAGGTACCTGATTGATTTCATAGATAACCTTACCCACTGGATCATATACCATCCCATGAGGCTTACCATTCCTGCTCATGTAGTACCACGTCTGAGGATCTCCTTGTTGGGCAACTACTCCACTTTAACATCAATTGGTGCCACAAGCAGCATATTCTCCTTTTTGTCCAAAACCTGATAATGATCGCCAAATTTTCGAGATGTCGTGTCAACGTTCACCATTATGTATCTCAAGTCGCGATATGTGTATTCATCTGTTCTTCGATACTGATGAGTAAAAAGACCTGTAATGTTATCTATTCCCGAGGCATCAATATGATTTTTTAACAAGAAAATTGTGATTGAAATAAGTTTTTGATAGTCCTGTTCGTTAAAATTTATAAAGACCTCATTCTGCATCATTGAAGAATCTGATAAGGCATTTTCCAAGAGCCCAATTTTTTTTGAATTCAAATATAAATATCCATCATCATCAATAAAGCTACCAACTATTGTACTTGCCGGTAGTTTTTTTATTAAGGACTCTATGTAGATGATTGAATCAGCAACGGTATTTATTTCATCTGTCAAATTAATTTTATTCCTGAGAGGATCTGTTATCTGTCCACAAGAAGTCAAGGCAAACATTAGACAAGAAAATAAGAAGATATTTGATCGCATATTTATTTTTTGGGAACAAGCATATTAAATCCAAATTTGATCATCTGAGTATCTCTACTATGATCAAAAAAACCACCCGGATTACTCCATTCGGGAGTTCGAGTCTGAAATGTTTGATTATATCCTGCACCAGCAACTGCTTCTGAACATGTAAGCCCTAGTGCTCTTGCAGCAACCCCATAATTGATGTTTCCGAAATCATCATAATTATAAGTAATTCCGTTGTATATGGCTTGCAGACCTATTTCTCGAGGACTGAAACCCTTTCCTGGTTGTTTAATATCGTACGGCTTCTTTGTACCTACCTGAGATTTAAAAAAACGAAGTTTAGCTGCTCGCCTGTGAATCTCTGCAAAGTAAATAATCGAGGGATAGTCAATTGCATCGAAAATTCTACCCATTGCAGAAAAGAATTCCTCGGTTTGTCTCAGCTGCTCGTTGAATTTGTCTGTGACATCCATCAACTCTTGCTGAGCTTTAACCGGCAGCAAAAATTCATACTGCCATTCGGGAATTTTTACGCCATCTCGAATTGTCCCACCCTCATAAATCCAACGCTCCATTGCCACTCCGTTTTGAATTACGACCTGCGATGGGTGCACGCCATACTTCGCTTGAAAGTCAAACATATTCATAGTAAAGTAATCCTCGGTAGGAGTATGATAAGGCATATCCCAAGTTTCGACCGACCTACCCGAAGTCCAATTACTATTATCGACTGAGTATTCATGGTACTTCACGTTAAAGTATTGCGGCCCATTTTTGGTGTTAACAGTTATCGTAAAATCCCTCCCAGTAGGATCATTTAACATGATCGGGTTGTTGGCCGCATAATGATAACCACTAAATGATGCAAACTTCGTTGCCATCGGATCAATCTGCATGAACCTTCCCAATGCCGGATCAAATCCTCTGAACTCCGTTTCATACCACCCTGTAGTTTGATTGAGCTCCGAGCCTTCGTTGTACAGGAAGTTATTGCTGCTGTTCTCTCTTGTCCAGCTACTTGCGGTCTGCAAACCAAACGGATAGTATTCATTATACTGCACCACGTTGCTTTTGGTGTGGGTTATTTTCAAATCATCGAAATATACCCAATTTGTTCCATCTCCCTCATAGCTTAAGTATACATACATGTAGCCGGGTTCTTTAATCGTGCGCGGTGTAAAAGAAACGAGCTGTTTTGCTCCGTTGGCGGTGGCAGGCACTGCCTGCCAGCCCATATCCAGCAGTTTATAATTCTTATCGAGTAAGATATAGTTCAGGTAAGCACTGGGTGCTGCATCGCTCTGGTTGGCCGGACCGCCAAAGGATGTATAGGCGGTGTTTATACCGGAAGTTGCTGCACTGGCTTCTGCTGTCGCCATACCGGTTGTAACCAGGCTTGCTACCGAGGCAATCAACGTGGCTATTGGCTTGCTTGTACTGCCAAAGCCGGATGCTCCCATATAGTAAGCATATACTTCCATATTGATCACATCGCCGGGTGCAACGCTCAGGCTCTTGGCCGCAGCTATACCGGGGGCATTGCCGGTAGCATTATAGGTGCTGTTCATACGCAGCGAATATTGTCCGCCCGGAGTATTGTTTGCCGCAGAAGGTGCATTTACCCAATACTGTGTGTTGGTTGTCAGACCTTTGAATTTCTGTGCGTCAGCTGTCATGTTCTCGAACGTGGCCAGGTGTGTTTCCGAAGGATTTACAGACGAGAACACCACGCGTGTATTGCCCTGGTGATCGGCAATGGCATATTGATATTCCAATGTACCCGAAGTATTCCGTACTACGCGACCCTCCGGTGAACCAAAGAAATTAAGCACACCATTTTCATACACAAAGCTGCCTGCATAATCGGTGGTGGATTTTAGGGTGCCTCCTGCCGCGTACGTTTTCATGGTTAGTTTTGTACCGGCAGCATCATATATATACTCTACCTTGCGGCCATCGGCATACGTTACCTGCAGCGGCTTTCCAAATACATTGTATACGATGTTGCTGTTAATGCCTTTGTTGTTTTCGGTAAGCAGGTTCCCCATGTTGTCGTAGGTAAAATCGTTGGCCGTGCCGCTGGTGCCATTGTCAAATCCTTCGGCACGGTTGGTAGCATCGGTTACTTTCTGCAACTGGTCTGCACTACCGGCAGCATAGGTATAGGTGAGGTCATCAATCAGCTCGTTGCCGTAACTCACCGCTACTGAACCGGAACTCACGATCAGGGTATGCTTGCGCTGCTGCCGTTGCAAGCCGTTAATGTTACCGTTCAGGTCATAGCTGGTTATACTTTCATTGATCGCGTTGGCTTCTTTGGTCCAGTCGGTAGCCGAGATGCTTGTCTGAGAAACCGCAGTCTTGAAACGATTGGCGTTGTCGTAGGTAAATTTATAGCTCCGCTGGTCGACCGGGCCGGTTGCTGTACCAGGCGCTTTCCATTTCACTGCACTGATGTTCCCGTTATAGAGGGGGGTGGTAATGATGCCGCTTTGCGTTTTTTCATAAAGAAGCTCCATGCCAAAGTAGTCGGTAGTTTCATCGTTGGTCACCCCGTTGTCGCTCGTAACCTGGGCGTTGTTAATGGAAGTAAGCCATCCCTGTATGCTATAGCGAAAATCTACCGACTGCAAAAAGGTGTTGCTTCCGGCACTGGTTTCATGAAGCTTCTTGTCTACCAACTGACCCAGCTCGTTGTATTCATACTTTACCAGCAACTGGTCGCTGGCAGCATCATTGTTATTCTGGTATACAGCAGTAAGGCGGCCCATGTGGTCGTAAAGCATCCGGTTAATAACGGTAGTTACTTTGCCTGCGCCTGCATTGTGATAAGTTTTGGAAGTGAGTGTCTTGCCTTCAAAGTCATACACCACGGTGCTCAGGTTATCGATGGTGCTGCTCAAATGGTTGTTGCTTCGCACCTGTATGGCCTGCCCGCGGTTGCTGTAAAATATATAGTTATACAGCCAGGTTGTAGTGCCCAGCACCAGGCGTTTGGAGCCGGTGGGCAGCCCGCGCACCTGTGCATCGGTGGCCGGTGTGTTCTCGCCCGCAAGGCCCTGGGGCGTGTAAGCATAATCGGCTGTGCCGTTAAAATCAAAGTCGTACGAGTCGTAGTAGTTCACGGTCAATACCTCCGTGCTAGTGGTGGGGAAACACTGGTTGGTATAGCCCTGGGCGGCTGTGCCGCGGTCTTCGTAAAACTTGTCGGTGTTGGCGGTATATAGCGGGTCTATTACGTTTAGCTGAATGTCGGCCCGGGTAATATAGGTGGTGTTGGTATATAGTCCCTGCATCACGGGCCGGTTCCTTCGGTCGTACTTAATATAAACCCACTTGTTCTGGCTGCGCGTGTAATCGTCCTGCATCAGCACGAGGCGGTCGAACCGGTCATAGCAGTAATACGCCCAGGCCTGTCCGGGTGCTTTCTTTTCAATTGCCCTGCCGAATTTGTCGTACACAAACTGGTGAAAGTACTGGTCGCGCATAGCAGCAGTTATCGCCCAGTTGGCTGCTTTCAGGGCGGCTACTCCTTTGGGCGGAATAATGTATTTCACCGAGCCGTTGGGGTTGTACACATAATAGGTTTCCAGCCAGGGCGTCACTACGCCGTCCACGGTTTCATCAAGCTGTGTGCGCGATACGATCGTGCGGCCGGCTTTATCGGTCAGCGTTTGTGTTTTCTTGCCATCAGGGTCGGTAACTTCGGTTTTGGATAGCGTGTTTGCATCGTAAAACCCGGGACTGGTAAGGTCTGCGTTGATGATGCGGATCTCACTTGCATCGTTGTTGGAGTAAACCATCATGGTGGTGTGGCCACCTCCGGGCTGCCATTGCTGGCCTACATTTCCGGCTTCGCGCAATCTTCCCAAAGGCGAGCTATCGAACGTGCTTTTTGCAAACGGGTAAGGACTGTCGGCTGCTTTATCGCTGGTGCCGTTGGCGTAATAGGCCGCTTGTTCGGTGAGGGCTGTGCTGCGGTAATCGCCGGTAGCGGAAGCCGAAACATACGGTAAATACTGAACTGCCTGCCGCCCTTTGCTGTCGTATG
>NZ_DAIQRQ010000001.1:157624-236094 GCF_036786105.1 Ohtaekwangia sp. | reverse complement strand
AGCTCAAACGAGTTCCAGCCGGTTTCTTTTTCTTCTTCGCTATACTGTCCTTGATATCCATAGCGGTAATCTTCGCGTGTAATTTCGCGGTTCTCCATTGGTAAACCAAACGGATAGTAATCCGCGCCCGCTACAATGGTAGAGCGTTTGTGGTCTACGTGTAAATCGTCAAACCATACTTCTGTGTTTTCGCTTTCGTTACTTACAAAAATGTATATATAGCCCGGTTCGGTAAAGGTAAGTCCGGGTATGGAAAGATGTCCGTGAGAGGCTAGTGATTCACTGCCAGTATCAAACCCGCCCTCTGTTGTTACTCTTTTCCAGCCTGCTGTAGTAAAATTAAAACTGCGGTCGTATAACAAATAGTAGACGTACGCATACGGAAGAGAACCCGCATCATTTCCATTTCCATGGGCCCCGGTAGCAGCCACGAGTCCGTTTTGAAATGTTTGTGTAGCATTTGCCAATACATCCAGCCCCGAAGCTGTGCCTGTATAACTGCTGCCCAGTATAGAAGCCATGGCGGCTGTTATACCTGAGCGGGTATAGGAAGTTTTCTTTCGGTACTTCACCCACGCTTCAATATCCATTTGATCGCCCGGCTCCACCTTCAAGGCTATAGCAGGGCCCACAGATTTATCTTTGGCGTCTTGCCCGCTCATGCCGCTTATCCATTTCAGGTAAGCTGTATACTGCGGATTGGATACAACCGTATCAGGCGTATGATTCATTCGTGAGTCGGCAACCGCCGTTGCCGAAATGTTTTTGAAACTCATCATCTCCCGAACACGGGGATTGGTAATGTCTGCCGCACCGTTGTCTTCCAGTGTCGCTGTATAACTGAGCGGACTGGGGTTTCCGATTACACCGCGCACATTACCCTGATGGTCAGACAGCTCATAAAATGTTGTTTTACTGGCAGGTTTATAGGTTGCAATTCTGCCCGCACCATAAATGGGCACTTCCAGCTGGGCAACTGTTCCACCCGCTGGCTGTTCATATATAGTTACAATATTCCCACCGGCATCGTGTATATAAAATGTCTTTTTAATCACCGGATTACCTGTGGCCACCGGGTTGTAAACGGTTTTGATAGCACGATCTCCACGATCATCGTATTCGTACGTCACCAGTTTGTTGGCACCTTTTCGTATCGTTTTCACCAACCCATATACCGTGTAATCTATACTCAGCGTGTTGCTTCCCTCCGTCTGTTGAGTCATCTGCCCGATCGTATTGTACTGATAGCTCAGAAAAGCACTGCCGTTGTTGGTTACCGAATTTAATTTATTTGTATTGCCCTGGTAATTATATTGATAATTACCCAGTGCGTTTCCGGTTTTACCATTACGAACAAGGCTGTTGATATTGCCGTTTTTATCGTAGCTGCCTATATCTTCTTTATAGGCCTGCACTCCGGAAGGAGAGAATATATAGGAGCCCGTACCCGCGCTGATATCTCCAAAATCAGCATTGTCCATCTGGTTCAAATTATCGTATTTGAAAGCATAGGCGCGCGGCACATGATTATCTACCGGGCTATGCCAGCGGATCGCTTTCACCAAACCTCCAAACTGATCGGGATAAGAAGAATCAAGCTGAAGATTTTTATCATCGTAACCAGCCCCGGTATAGTCGTCTACATTATAGTCAAGCGCCTCTCCGAAAATATCTTTAATAAATCCGGCATTGGCTCCGCTCATGCCATCTGCGCCCGGATCGAGTGCCGGATCAGGATGGTTGATCATTTTTAACGAACCGTCTATATTATAAACATAGTCTATGCCTTGCAGCTTGTTACCGAGCTCTACTCTTTTTAAAGGTCCATGCAGGTAGTAATAGTATGTAGCTTCCAGATTTCTGGTTGAGCCGTCTTTACTGGTATATACTTTACTTAGCCGCTGGTCTGCATCGTATTCGTAGTAGTGATAAAATTGCCCTGACGTTCCTTTGTTGTAGGCAATCTGTGTTACATTTCCAAAGTAATCATAGGTATAGTCAATAATCTGATAGCCCGTTAAACCGGTAATTTGCTGCTTGGTCCACTCCAGATTTCCAAATTCATTGTAGCTATACCATGTAGTGGCCAAAGCGTTCTTGGTTCTGGACACTCTGCCCATTATATTATTCATCTTTGCATGCGCGGCATCGCCCGTGGGTAAATCGCCCGGCTGGCCATCATACACTATATAGGTGTGGTCTGAGCAGCGTGTTGCATCCAGTGCTTTGGAGACTCCGGTATAATTCTGGGCAGTAACGGATTGAGCTGTTTGGCCAAGCGGGATATTGTTATCTACAATTTTTAATATACTCTTTGGCGTAGGTGTAGCAGTTGTATGCGGCTCAAAAACATAAGGCGATGTGCCATTGCTGATATACTCCCCGGACTCCACAAGCCGCCCCAGAAAATCGTAGTTCGTATACGAGAACTTGTTTTGAGCTCGTTGCTCGGCATTTTGACTGAACCGTAACTTACCATCCAGACTATATACAAACTGAGACACACCTTGATCGGGCGATGTTGTTTCGATCAGGCGTCTTAGGTTATCGTACTTATAATAGGTAATAAATGCAGGAAGCGTGGTAGTGTTACTGGTATCAATACCTTTTGGATCGATCGTTGCTACTACCTGGCCCAGATCATTATAAAAAGTATAGCTCCAGTGATCATACGTACCTGTGGAAGTAATTATGGCTGATGCCAGCGATCTTCCATCTGCGTCTGTAAATTCAATCACCTGCTTTCCGTCCGGATCGGTCGATATATATTTATACCCCACAGATGCAGAAGCACCCGGATTTCCGCCCGGCAAATTCAAAAGCCCTCGCACGGTGTAGTAGTGGGTCAATTCGCCAATAGCGATTTTTTGCTTATCGGCCCTTACTTCATGTGAAGCGCCAAGCCTGTACTGATCGCCAGGTTCGCCATGCCTTATCGATTTTGTATCCGGCCCCGGTGGCGAGTACGTTCTTGAGTAAGGATAGTTAGTCGTTGGCGTGAGCGGCTCCAGTGTATTGGCACTGCTGTAATACCAACCAACACTGCCTATATCAGAACCTACCGGTGTCGGTGCGTTAATATTAACATCAAAGTCAGCCGCAGAGTAGGCAGCACCTGACGAGTTGGTAAGCCACTTTCTCTTGAAAAGAAAATCGTTCGCGGGCAGTGGCGCGGGCAGCGTCATACCAGCCACAGTGTTGTAACTGTCGTACAAGGGTTGAGACGAGAATATTTTACCCGTTGCATAATCGAACTGCTGGCTTTGCAGTAAATTTCCCAGTCCGCTGGTATATTCCCGTTCGCGGAAAATAGGTTGTCCATTCTGATCGTATGCGATTTGCTCATCCCAATTGTATGTATCGTTACATTCTGATGTGATTGCTATACGCGCGGTAAATTGATTCCCTCCTGTTACTGCAAAGCCCGGCTTCAGGGTAATGCTGTAGGTGGCCTGAATGACCGGGTTCTGAGATTGATAATTGGTAACCACCAAATCAGAGGGGTCGGTTGTTACCGGCACTCCCACGGCGTTACTCCAGATTGATCCGGTTGCAGATTTTGCCCGTATATAGTATGTTTTATTTTTAGCATCAGGTATAGTATATGAACTGACGCTACTGGCAATGGAAGTACCTGTACTATTGGTACCTTGCCAGTACCAAATGATTCCGGATGGCGGTGTCGATCTGGTTAGTATTTTATCGCCGCATGTATTGGTAGACAGAATAGGAACATCAGGATCAGGTACGATAACGGTTACCGTCTGAGCAACACGCGGGCTTTCCGAAAGATTAGACGTATTGTATTTGGAAACATAATACGTCTTGTTATCTGTCAGTACAGCCGTTTGATACTGCACTCCCTGTCCCAGCAATGTGCCTCCTGATTGTGCATCGTACCAGCGGTATACTTCATTTGTACCCGCGCCTGTGGCATCCAATAGCTTACTGGTATTAAAAGGAATTGAATACGACTGTACCACAGGAGGACTAATTGAATACGTTACCGCGGCTGTAACGGTATTTGATGTAACATTTACATTTGGCGGGCACGCTGCATTTGAAAGCATAGTTGCATATACTTTATCACCGTTCTGAAGGGCTGCGGTGCTAAACGAGTTAACGTTGACAGCACTGCTGACCCCGTTTATATACCATGCATAATAGGGCGAAGTGCCACCATTAACGGGGGTAGCAGTAAACGTAACAGAGGAGCCCGAAACAATCGATACATTGGCAGGACTTATAGACACGGAAGGTACAATCGGAGCCGTTACATTAAATGTTGGTGTAGATACTGTTCCATTGCTTGTTGTTACTGAAACAGAAGCCCCAGTCTTTGTTCCGCTCCAGGTAAAATTTATACGGGTTTTATCAGACGACATTGTCAAATTGGAGTATGGACCATTTATAGTCCACGAACTGACAGTACCACCGGATGCTCTGTATGAATTTGTGCCACCTACACAGGTATACTGCGATATAACCTGGATGGCTGGTGTCTGTGCCCAGGAGGCTGAGCATATAAAAACTGCAAGTAGTAAATTTAAAATACCTTTCAACATACAAATCAGTTATTAAGCCCCTTATAGTTATACTTCGACTCCGAAAGCTGCTTCACTCCATACGTGATCGATTCTCTATATACTTTTATGATTCGACCTTTCTCGTCAGTTTCATACTTTGTAAACAGATTATCATTGTCCAATACGTACATGAATTTTGAGTATGAGGCAGACGTTGAACTATACTCGAAACTGAGCGGTGTATATACATAGCAGTTCATTTCAGCCAGGAACGGCTGGAACCTGAAGTCGTCAAAGACAACCGTTCCACCAATAGATTTTACCCCGACTTCCAGTACGGAAGCAGCAGGCTTATCTATTCGCAAATCGATTCGATACCAGTTTCCTGCACCCGGTATAGTAACAGCCTTCGAAAAAGTTTGTGTCAGAGGCACTACTTCTGTTCCGTTGTCTAACTTATAGTATATCCTGCCATAGGTGCTATTGGCCCACACAGAAACCCGGTATAACTCATTGGAATTTATTTCAGAAGTTTTGAACGAAAAACCATACGTACCGCTTTTGACGGACAATGCAGTATTGCCAGAATGTACCGGCGTAGAGACGAGTACTCCTGCACCCTGCGCTACTTCACCACCAAAATAGGGTTGGCCGCTAATTTTATCTTCAGCACTGCTGAACGCTATCTCGTTATAAGAAGCATTCGATGCCGTGGCCAGAATAAAACGATCGTCATAGCCCATCTTGGTAGCGGAATATATACCCCTGAGATCGACTGATTCCAGTGGCATACCATAATGATCGAATCGGTTAATCTCACCACTATACTGCCACAGCGGGTTTGTGCCGCCAATCACAAAATCATCGGCTGCGCCAAATGTATAGGTACCGTTGGCGGTTAAGCGCGAGTAGTCGCCTTTCCAAATGTATGCTGCGCCTTTACGCCAAACAGGGACTGTTTGTGCGCCTTCATCAGCATAGGCTGTCCCATTATATGTTCTGTAATTAGTCCAATCCTTCTTCCACGTCTGGAACTGTGCTCCGATCAAACCGAGTTCGTTACCGGAAGCATCCGATCTATATACATAACTGGCGCCATTCTGGCTTAACATGTTTTTATTAGCCGGATTATACGCTTTCGAACCAAATTCTGCGTAAGGTATACTTCCATCCGATTTGCTTAGGGAATAAGCCGGTTTGGTTACCGTTTTAACATACAGCCCGAGCGGACTTTTATCCAGTCGTTGAACGACTGAACCTGTAAGATTATCCCATTTCAGGTTTTCAGAAGTGGAGATAAATCCATCGTTCGTGTTTATTGTTTTCTTAAGTGCAGAGGGATACTTTAAATATGACGTACGGTGAAGCCTTCTGGCCCATCCGGAACCACTCGAAAAATCGATCAACATGTTTCCTTCAGATCGCACACCCTGATATGGCAATCCCTGACTGCCAGATAATACATCTATATATTCCAATTGGGTACTGGATACCATGTCCGTCTTATTGTATACCGTTAGCGATAATAAGTTTCCAATCCTGGATGTACGGTCTTCAATCTTATAGAGCAGTTTACTTATTTCTCCACTCGACCCCATATCTTGTTTTTGATAACTGAATTGAGATTTATGGGGTGTCTCAAATTCAAAGACATGTTTGGTATGATAGTCCGAATCGGTTGTTAAGCGTCCGTTCAACACCGTCACTTTACTATACATCACAGGAGTTTGTGGGTAGTTTACATATTTGTAGAACTCTAAATAGTCATAGGTAATTAGTGTTTCATCCTTTATATAGTCGGGCTCCTGCGCTACCACTCCGGAACTGCTGCCATCATCGTTTGTATACAGATACCTTATCTTGTTTTCCTGTCCCAATTCATCACGCATCACAATAGAACCAACCCGAATATTTCCACCTGCCTTATTGGGCAAAATCTTAAAGAGCTTTGCAGTATTGTAATCAACAAGTATGGCACTACCCGAACTTCCGCAGGTTGATACACCAAGAAAATCCCCGTTCACCGTTATAGTGGTTCCAGATATACTGGTGATGGTGTAATCGCCCTTATAGGATTTTACAGTATAGGTAGCGCTACTCGGGCATTTGAATCGAATATCACCCACAATATGTACACGATTGCCAACCGCCAGGCCAGCGATTGAGCTTAACTTGATTTGATTGTAAGTATCACCATTCTGATTAATGCCACCGCCGGGATAGTATACATTGTAATTTGTATTACCGAAGTTGGATATTGGACTAAGCACTAAATCACCAGAGATAGATGAATACGTGTCTCGCTCGTAATTAACAATGATCTCACCACCCAGCGGTGTACTTATATTGGTGAGGCTCCATGCTGTTCCATTGATGCCGCTTGCATCGCTTGTTTTATGATTATTGCCTGTAGTTGGATTGTACATTCCCCATCCATCCCAATAATTCGGGTTGTAGTCTGGGTTTTGCGCATAGTCAAATTTAAAATCCGGAACTACTCTCAGGTCGTTTCGACCCCTGACACTAACACTTTTCAACGTTAGCTTTCCACTTAATGTATTTATAGAACCGCCTGCGTTTGGGGTATTCTTACAAAGATCATAGCTATAATTAAAGAGTACTCTCTTTTCGCAATTCTTATTGACATAATCTCTAATGTCAGATCCTGAATATTGGCTGCTCATGCAGAGTGTTGAAATCTTATTACTATATCCGGTAAGATTGTACGGTGCCTGGAGCAATTTTTTATACTGCTCCTTTTGCAACAGGCAAATCTCGTCAAGCTTAAGGGGAACAATTGCTCCATCAACACTTTTGCCATCCTCACGCGGACTTTTCAGAAATAAACCAACATGCGATCGTGTCTCGATGCTGTTCAGATAGTATATTTCCTTCTTACCTTGTTCATAAGTTAGATACGTTCCGGTTGGATCAAGGATTTTATCCGGATCTCTTTCCCTCACGTTCTGTTTATAGGGAGTCCTCCAGGCATAGGAATCTGAATATTTTCCGTAGTTAAAATTCACCCAGTATCCCCAATCGCCATCATCGGCTAAACCATTAGAATTACGATCAATATAGTCGGTCCCCGTGATAGCGGTCAGCAACCATGTACTGGCAAAAGGTGGCGTCCGGGTAATTTTAGAGTTTTTATTGGCATCTGTCACATCGACTGATCCGGATTCATATTCGTAATCATAAATAGGCAGAGCAAAGTGAAAAGTTGATCCATCAGCCGATGTAATACTATACCCTCCAATAGTTTGTGGGGATATTGCCTTGCTTCCCAAAACACGATGCGATCTGAATTTATACCTTTCAGACAAGGTATCGCCTGCACTAAGGAAATCAATAAATCCTTGTGGCGGAACTTGTGAGTTGGGTATGTTTTTTACTATCTCGCTATTGCTGAACCATTCGATGTTATGGCCTTGTGGTATTTTTTTAATGGAGCTATACGCGGAACTCATCCGGGCATTGTCATCAAATATTACATCATTAAATATATAGTCTACTGAATCAGGCGTAAACGTAATATCCAATCCATAATAAAAATTAGGTGTGCTGAAGACCTTATCACCACCCAGATGATGAAAATAGCTACCCGAAAATTCGCCTTCATATAAAAAGGGAACTTTGTAATTATTCAAATACTGAATTGGAGCGTACCGTTTATGATAAGGAGCCATACTGTGAGGCATGGCTACAGAGCCGAATTCCATGCGATAAGGAGCAATGGTACCTGCAATACCTGGAGCATTAACAGTATAACTATCAGGAGCCAGAACCGTAGGTGTATTTTGTTGATTATAGGCCAATGATGGATCAATATAAAAGTCAACATCGCTTGCAGAACCTTCATCATCAGCATCTGTTGAGAAGTGATAGTATTTCAAATCCCTGCGCACACCATTCACCTTTAAACCCAACGTCGTAGAAGTAACCATTGGTGCGTTTCCGGCATAGAGCATGCCATACATTTTTTCGTTCCGGGTTGCATCAAGCCATACCCGATAATCCTTGTGTAGAAATTTCTGTCGCGTACGATCGCTATATCTCCAATACCCTGAAACGCTTGGTGTCTGATTTATCGCTGAAGGGGCGGCAGACATTACTGCGCCTATAGCCAAATCGATAGCGGCTTGTTTAGCTACAACGGATGCCGCTGACATCCCCACTGCCGAAGCTTCGGCTGCTGCCGTACCGTAACTAAGTATAGTCATAATAGCAGTTCCAAACTGAAGGGCATTGAAAGACGGGCCAGTATCCCGGCCAACGTTTATCCCGATAAGACCGCCTGAGCTCGTGCCTTTACTATCATAGCCGTAGTTAATTATACCGAGCAAACTCACATATCCATAGTGCCCGATTTGACTATTCCATCCAATATTTCCCAGTCCCAGCAGTGATGAACTCCATGCACGAACTCCCGTTAAGTCCTTAACGGCTACCGTGTGGCTTTCACCAGAAGCATCATCCGGATATTGATTGTAGCCCCTAACGATGCTTCCCGCATTGATATTAAAGCCCAAACCGACCCACGATGCATCGCTCTCCGGAGTTATACCTGCGTGATAGCTGAGCGGCAAAGAGAAATTCCCTTCCGGGCCGGGTATTTCAAGGATGGGTATATTAAAATTAAAATCACCTGTTAGCAAGTTCACCATGTCGGTGGCACCGGGTGCCTCATAGGATGTATACTCTGGTTGCTGTGTACCCGAAGTAAGAGCCATTGCGCAGTACGGTGCAAAAATGCTCTGCATCAAATCAAGCAAAAAGAATATCGCTACAAACCGGCAAAAGAAACGGCTTCGTAGAAAGTGCATATTTAGTTTAGGTTTAAAATGGGTATATCTCTTATATCATCTGTCTTAAAAAGAAATTCATGCATACCGGTTCCGAACCGGGTATCATGAAAGCAGAACTTCAGATCGCCGCTCCTTTCAGAAACGCGGCCTCCAAAGACGACTAAAACGCTTGTAGCACTGCTGGCACCGAACGTTGGTATATAGGCAATATCTATCGGTCTGAATATTTCGTTATCAGTGATTATAGCCAGATCATCAACAATGCCTTGTGATAGGTATCGTTGAACTTCGTATTGATCTGTCGGATTACTTGCATAGTCCCTTTCAAGTTCATGGTCATCTCTTGAAATATGAAGTACAAAGTAATCCAGACTATCAACCATCTGTTTTACCCGCGCTGCTTCATCTTTATCTGACACACCTTTCAATTGTTGCTCTAATACCAATGCCCGTGGCCGATAAAATGCTTCCAGCTTTAAATCTTTTCTATTCTTGACTTTATGTAGACCGTTCTCTGAATCAAAAACATATGACTGAAGCTCTTTTATTGAGCTTACCTCTTTTTTACACGAAACGATACTTACCAAAAGCGCTACGAAAACAAAATATCTCATATCTATCAGCGGGCCGACTCGTTAAGACCTTTCAAGACTACATCAGTTATGTCCTTTCCCTGCTCCGCATATACTATATTTCCATATTGGGTAGCGGCCAGAATGATTTCATAATTATTTTCCTCACCAAATTTCTTGATGTAATCATTTACATTTCCGAGTACTTTGGCAGTTAATTCCTGATCTTCACGTTGTATTTTATCTGCAATGGCTTGCTGATAACTCATGAACTGCTCTTGCTTGGTTCTTAAAAGCTCTTCTGTAAGCTTTTGTTCCTTGCCTGACAAGCTCTGCTTTTTACTTTGATATTCTTTTATTCCAAGCTCTAGTTCACCTTTAAGCGAATCTACATTTGCCCGCCATACACTGCTTTTTGCCTCAAGATCTTTACGTGCTTGTTGCATGCCATTATAACCATTAAGCAGTTTGACCGCATCCACGTAAACAATGGACTCGCTTTTTCTAAACTGCATCGCGATAACTACTACGAGAGCGAGCATCACAAAAACTTTGAAAGCCCAATCAAAAACTGATTTATTTACACCGTACATAGACTTATTTTTTTTCCAGTAATTCCAATCTTGCCTCAATAGCGTTATTCTTCTTTTCCAATTCTATTATATAGAGTGTTAGCTCTTCGACTTTCTTTAGCAGGAGTATATTCATTTCTCCTATATCTACACCTGTTTTACTGATCTCTTCTGCTGAGGCTATTTCCGGCAAATGTCTGTGCATAACAATGAATTTTTCCAGGTCCGATAAAGAAGGGAGCCTATAAGAGGATGCGAACACATAGTCCGGCCAGCTGGCCGAGAGCTTAACCGTGATTTCTTCAACAGCAGCTTTACCAGCGACAGCAAACTTATACCCTTTTGTATCGCTAGTTCCAATACCAACGTTTCCGTTAGTGTAGTAAATATTACCGGTTGTCGCTCCTGTAGGAAGCCACTGTGCATTTGCACCAAAGAGAAAAAAGCAGAAGGCAGAGGTTAGGATTACTTTCATATTAATTTGTTTTCAAGATTTTGTACTATTCAATTTTTTAAAGGCAATATTCTTCCAGGCTACTTTTAATAGCTTTTTTAAAATGCATCAAGTTTATTGGATTAGAACTATCCTTAATCGAAAAAGAAAGACTATCAAATTCAAGTCAACTACACACCCCCAATAGTCGGTCTCTAGGCTTGGGACGATCCAATTTCGTTGGCGATTACCTTCCTGTAACAAGAGTGTTAAATCGCTTAAAAACTTGCTTAAAGATTATAGGATTATATACCTGAAGCAAGATTTACAGTTTAATTATATTTTCTCTAAAATATATACCACTTATTAGAATGCTATATTTAAAAAAAAGACACGTAATTTGCGGTACTATATACCTATATCATGATCGAAGAATAGAAAATACATCAGATATATTAATGCAATAATTGATAACCATACTCCTATACCACTTAACCAGTCTACAATTTTCTGATTTTAAAAAGCAGACATTCCTTTGTGAAATCCTGCAGCAATGATATTGCTCCTCTTTCATACTCTATAACGTTTGTTCTGGGATTTTACCTCACCTGGATTTATATACCTGAATTTCTTTTTCTGGCCTGCTGTTCTTTCTGTGGCCGGGAGCAATGGGAAGTGTTGCTTTCTCGATAAGCCCTTTAGATTTCAGAGGCAATAAGTCTTGATTATTGAAGCCCGACTTATTGGCTTATGTTGAATGATTTGATTTACAAACAGAAATCGTAAATACTCCATCCTTTGAATTGAAGATGGCATTTAGTACATCGATGCAATAAGTGTAGGTTTATCTTCCTACGTTGAAGAACATCTACCCTTTCACTATCAATACTCGTTTCATCCGTCAAATTAGGAGTAGCCGGGTTAGTGACGAAATTAATTCAGCAGCTAATAAACTTTGCTCAATAGTCAAAAATCATGTCCAGGCCGGTCGCTAAATGTTTGGGCTAATATTCGAGCGTAAAGTCTTTACATAACTGATCTGTTCATCAATATTTGGCAATACTCTCAAAGTTTCAATAATCGATTTGGGCAGGGCTATCGATTTTAGGTTTGCCGAGTCCACATATACCGGCATAAAAGTATAAAGCCACCTCCCGGTGGCTTTATACTTATGTTGAAATACCTAAAGATTACTTTTTAGGAGCGGGAGTTGTTGTTGTCGTTGTGCCTGCAGGCTTCGGGGTTACACCCATCTTCTTCAGAACGAGGTCTGATATATCCATCTTCTCATCACCATACAGAATAACATCCAATCCGCCAATCTGTTGGTTAAGTATGAATGTGAAACCGTTTTCTTTAGCTGTGTCTTCAATTGCTTTTCCAACTTTTTTATAAACAGGGTCCATCAACTGGGTCTGCTTATTTTGAAGATTGGTTTGTGCATCTTGCTGAAGCTTCTCGATGTTCTGTTGCAGTTGCTGTAGTTCTCTTTCAGTATTCGCGCGAACGGCATCAGGCATTGTGTTGGCCTGAATTGCTGCATTGTAGTCAGCAAGTTTCTTTTGAAACTCCTGTACCTTTGAGTCGATCTGGTTTTTGAGTTGGGTTTGCAACGACTTCAGATCGGCATCGATTTGTTTAGCTTCCGGCATTTGGCTAAAGATATAATCAACGTCAGCATAGCCAATCTTTGACGCGGTTTGTGCATAGGATGCAATTGCTCCTAATCCCAGCACCACAAGTAAAACGAATTTTCTCATTACGATATTCAATTTAGTTTTTGATCTTATCATTAGGATCTCCTAACCCAAGCTCATCTAATACGAAGTCCGTATAGTCGTAGCGCGGGTCAGTATAGATCATCACCAGTTCGCCTGCCTTATCAAAGACAATAGCAAGGTTATTCTGCTTTGCTGCCTTATCAACGGCATCCCACACTTTATCCTGAATGGGCTTTATTAACTCTTGTTTTTTGAGAAAGAATAGTCCGCCAAAGCCAAACACTTTCTTTTGATATTCTTTCATTTCGGCTTCCTTTTTCTGGATCGCTGCTGTGCGTTCTTTTCGCATCTCGTCCGTTAGCAGTACCTGTTCCGCCTGAAGGTTGCTGTACATGGCTTCGATTTTTTTTGCCATATCCTGGATTTCCTTTTCCCAGGCTTCAGACAATTGACCGATCTCTTCCTGAGCCTTTTTATATTCAGGCATTTTATTCAGGATATAATCGGTGTCAATGTACCCGAATCTCTGTGCTTTGACAAAAGTCGGGCCGAAAATGAGAAAAATAATTGTAATTAAATAAACCCGCATAATTATCTGATTTGCTGGCCGATAGTAAAGTGGAATTGCGAGCCGCTCACGGCACCCCTTCCATTCAACGGTACAGGATCAAATCCATACCCCCAGTTCAAACCAATCAATCCAAATGCCGGCATGAATATACGAGCGCCAAAGCCTGCTGACTTATACAACTTAAACGGATTAAAGTCATCGTAATTGTTCCAGTTATTTCCTCCCTCCGCAAACACAAAGCCGTAAATTGTTGCCGCATTACCGGTAGTTACCGGGTAGCGGAGTTCAAGTCCTAACTTATCGTAGGCAATACCACCGGCAGTCACTCCTGCAGCGCTATTCAAGCTTGTGTTGTAATACGGAGGTGTCAGCACGTTATTTTGATACCCACGAAGACCAATCACTTCCTGGCCTAACAAGAATGAGTTAAAACCTCCTGCCAATCCATCACCACCGAGGTAGAATCGCTCAAACGGACCGATACCAGCTTTGTCGGTGTATTTGCCAATAAAGCCAAAGTGTGCTTTGGCCTCCATAACCAACTTCTTCTTGTTGTCGAGTGGAAGATAGTATTTCGCATCGAACATCCATTTGTGGTATTCTATCCACTTATAGCGCTGGGCAGCATCGGCAGTTGCGTAATTAATGTTGCGCCAAAGCGAGAATGGCGGAGTAAGCGTCAAGCTTAATGATATAGTGGATCCTTGTGATGGATACATTGGATTATCAATACTATTGCGCGCCAACGTAGTGTTGAACGTAAAGCTGTTCGATATACCATCTGTATAGCCAAGACCAGAGTTCCAATTATGCAAGATGTATCGAAGATAGGATACAGAATTAGTCAGCGTAAAGTAATTATCCGGCCACTCGAGCAAACGACCTAAACCAACCGACACGCTATGTACTTGTAACCTTGAAGAGTTATCGCTCGAACTGGAGCTCGATCTTGATCCATAAGGATAACGCTGGAACGAACTGTTAAAGCTAACCGATAGAGAATGTGGTTTTCGTCCACCGAGCCATGGCTCGGTAAACGAAAAACTATAGCTTTGGAAAGATCTACCGTTAGCCTGGGCGCGTAGTGAAAGTCGCTGGCCATCTCCCACAGGTAGCGGACGCCAGTTATCAAAGTGAGGTATGTTCCGTAATGAGAAATTATTGAATGTCAAACCCAATGTTCCAACAAATCCATAGTAACCGCCCCATCCTCCGGAGAGCTCCACCTGGTCGTTGGATTGTTCTTCCACTGTCCATTCTATATCAACGGTTCCTGTTGCCTGATTCGGTACCAGGTTTTGCCCGATTTTATCAGGAGCAAAGTATCCAAGTTGCCCTAACTTTTGTTGTGTGCGGATAATATCTGAGCGTCTGAATTTTTGCCCAGGAACAGTACTGAGCTCCCTTCGTATTACGTGATCACTTGTACGGTCATTACCAGAGATCGTCACCTCGTTAATAGTAGCCTGTTCACCTTCTGATATACGCATCTCCACATCAATAGAGTCGCCAGCAACAGCCACCTCTACCGGAGTGATATGGAAGAACAGATAACCATCATCCATGTATAGGCCGCTGATATCAAGTCCCTTCGGGTTGAACTGAAGTTTCTTATCAATAAGTTCTTTGTTGTAGATATCACCTTTGCTAATAGCAAGTACAGCATTTAACTGCTTATCAGTATATATATAGTTGCCTGTCCAGATGATATTGCGAAAATAATACTTAGGCCCTTCGTATATTTTGAAATCGATATTGATTGTGCGGTTGTCGTGTGCATATATTGTATCTACAACGATCTCTGCATCCCGATAACCTTTTGAGTTGTAGTACTCAATTATTTTCTTCTTATCCTCCTCATAATCGGCTTGAATAAACTTGGAACTACTGAAGAGATTCAGTTTAACATTATCATTCAGAAACTCTTTGAGCTCCTTCTTGCTTACTGTATAACTTGAATCAATAAACTCCCTGGGTTTAAAAGCAAACAATTCACTCAGCAAAGTGCGATGCAGAGCGAAACGCGGACGCTCGTGCGTCTTCTTCATTTTCTTTTTCAGCTTGGCATCATCAATTTCCTTATTGCCTTCAAATGAAATCCTGTTGATCTTTACTTTCGACTTTGGATTAACGGCAATTCTTAGGCGTATACCATCACGGTTCAGCGTATCTTTCTCCTGAAGAATTTTCACCTCGGTGTTCAGGAAGCCTTTCTTTACAAAGTATTTCTTTACTGCCAATTCAGTGTTCCGGACCATCGCGTCATTCACGATTTTACCCCGAATAAGCGTGAGGTCTTCTTTCAACCCACTTTCCTGCGATTTATTGATACCTGTAAAATAAAATCCCGTGAGACGCGGGCGCTCGGCCAATACAAGGTTGAGATATACATTTGTACCTTCTACGCGGTCTACCTGAATGGTTACATCACCTACAAGGCCGTGTTTCCAAAGACTTCTTATGGCATTGGTAATGGCATCGCCAGGGATTTTTATTTTATCGCCAACCTTCAACCCGGTAAGCGACACCATCGCATTCTTATCAAGTACGTTAAGCCCAGTTACTTCAATACCGGCAATGGTATATTCAGCAGGGTTGGCATAATTCAATGAATTGTCCGTAGCAGCATTGTTGCGATTTTTTCTGAATTGAGCCCAGGCATTTGCCGTAATACCAATCAGGATAATCAGAAATAAAACTTTCTTCATCAACTTACGGGGTTCAATTGTTCGCTTGTTTTTCCAAATCTTCGCTCACGCTGCTGATACGACCAGATGGCTTCATACAGATTTTCTTTTCTGAAATCTGGCCAAAGTGTGGGAGTAATGAATAGTTCCGTGTATGCGATCTGCCATAACAGAAAATTGCTTACACGCAATTCACCACTGGTCCTGATCAACAGCTCTGGATCTGGGATGCCCGAAGTCTCCAAATAGTTTTCAAAGACCCGCTCATTTATTTCACCCGGATTTATCTTCCCTTCTTTAACATCGGCGGCTAATTTATTTACGGCTTTGAGTATCTCCCAACGCCCGCTGTAGCTGAGCGCCAGGTTAAGGATCATGCCGCTATTATTTTTTGTCTGATCGATAGCCCACTGAAGATTTTTCTGACAATCGCCAGGCAAATGAGAAGTTTCTCCAATAGAGGAGAGCCTTACCCGATTGTCCATTAACGTTCCGATTTCCTGTTTCAGTGTACTTACCAGGAGTTCCATTAAGCCATCAACTTCAGCTTTCGGCCGGTTCCAGTTTTCTGTAGAAAAAGCGTATAAAGTCAGATACTTAATACCTAATTCTCCGCATCCTTCTGTTACATCGCGCACTGCCTGCACGGCATTGCGGTGCCCGAAAATGCGCATAGCGCCTTTCTTTTTAGCCCATCTTCCATTGCCGTCCATAATAACAGCGATGTGTTGGGGCAAATTGTTAAGGTCAATATGTTCTTTTAGAGAAGCCACAGGGCGCCAAAAGTAGTAAAAAGCGTTTTGGGTTAAAAGCGCCAGATGTGATGTATACTACTATTTGTATGGATTTTTGGGGCAGGGAATATCGTAAAATGTGCGGGTTATGCTAATCCCCAGATAATAATAAACATCGTTGTCATTAGGATTACCATATTTAAAATTCTTGTAGCGCTGATCACCCGCTGAAACGTTGTCAAGGTAATCGAAGAATGTTTTACGCACGCCAAACTCCAATGAAAAATACCACTTAGGGGTGTATACATATTTAATACCGGCACCGAAAGGAATAGCAGCCTGAACATTGCTGTACTCCGCCGTTTTCGGACCATTGCCAGACATTCCGAACAAGCCCAGACCACCAAACAGGTATGGCGAAAGCCTGACAAATTTTTTAGTATCACGCCAGTTCAGAAAATGATACTCCATTACCATCGATGCCTCTAACAAAAAGAGATCGAATGAAGCGTTGCGTTGAGCTGCAAAAGCATCGATTGGTTTTTCTGACGCACCTATTTTACCTGCTGTAATGCCTGTTCGCAAACTTACAACATTGCTCAAATTGGAACGATAGAAAACCGTGGCTGCCGGTTTTGAGTATTTAAAATTGTAGAAGCGAACAAGGTCGCCGGTATAATTAAATGTACCGATGCCAAAGCCCACTTCCGAACGTTGAGCAAATGTGGAGACCACACTTGCCAAGATTAGTCCAACAACTACTATAGACGCTTTGTTGGAGATACCTGTCATCTGAATTTAGCCCGGTGGAATGATTTACCAAGTATATAGGTAAGCTTAACAGTTGTTACCATAATAAAGTCTTTGTTAGTCTTGCTTCCCCGCATATTGGTGTTGCCTTTATCATCTGTGAATTCTTCTCCATAACCGGATAACACTTTATACGTTTGGCCATCACGGCCTTTGTAAGAGTGATCGGGAGGAAGTATTTCATTGGTTCTGTAAGACATTGCCTTTGCTAGTTCACTGTCCAATACTCCGAGGTCGACATAGCTCTTACTCACATCATCTATATAGTCTGTAAATAAGTATCTAAAACCAAGTTCACCGGAAATATCAAAAACTTCGTTAAGTCTAAAACGAACACCAATACCAATTGGTATCGAAATTTGAATTCTTTTGTATGGTTTTATACCGTAGTTGGCGTCCTGCTTATGAGTTGAATCCCCTTTTTGCAAAACTGCATACTGTCCTTCCGTACCCAGTGGTTGCAGGTTTACCCATTTACCAGCTTCTGGCAGAGGATTACCCTGCAAATCTGTTGCCGGCGCTTTTGCCTGTGGATTGTGGTGAAACACAGCCACACCGCCGAAAATATAGGGAGTCCACGCTACACGGCTGATATAAGTAGCCTGGTTTTCGAACAAATCTATGCTTGCTACTATTGAGAGCTCCTGTATACGGTTTCTGAAGGAGAGATTTCTTCTGTATCGATACACACCATTGTCAAGATCTGCTGCATCCGCTGATTTTTGATCAGAACCTTTGATGGCTCCGTACATGAAATTCGCAGTCAATGTATAGCGCGGACCAAAGCGGTGGCCAAATGATATACCAATTGCAGGACGTGTAAAAGAAATATCGGTACTGAACTTACTGGTGGTTGGCGCCAAGTCACCGTAATAATTCAAAGCGTTGACAGAAAAGCCAATCATACTATAGACTTTTTCTTTACCGAAAAACGATTTCCGTCCCCGGTATGTCATCATTCTTTTATTGTTCTTCTGAATTTGCCTTCTATTCATTTGGGACATTGCTTCCTGTGCTCCTGATAAGAGTAGAATAGTAAGTAAGGCCAAGATTAGCTTTCTCATGGACGAATCTATAGATCAGTGAATTACAAAAGTAAATATTTAATTCCGAATGTCCAGCCCCCAATTTAGCTTTTGACGTAGTGTCTTGAAGTAATGTTGCCCCTCCAATTGTATCAAATTTACCATAAAATCGGCCTTTGATACCTTAAATTTGATGGTTGCATCAACGGATTCTACACGCGAATCGAGGGATATTAAAAATTTTTTGCTCCTTCCTTCAACTCCAAAAGTAATTTCAGAACTGTCGGCTACAACTATAGGTCGCACGGTAAGATTATGCGGACTTACAGGTGTTATTACAAAATTTTCTGATCGTGGGAAGATCAGCGGCCCGCCACAACTGAGTGAATAACCAGTTGAGCCTGTTGGGGTTGCCACTATAATTCCATCCGCCCAGTAAGAATTTAGAAATTCACCATCTATGTAGGTATGGATGGTAATCATCGATGAGCTATCTTTTTTAACGATAGTAACGTCGTTTAAGGCAAAGTTAAGGTTTCCAAATACCTCTTTGTTGGTCTCCAGTCTTAATAATGAGCGGCGATCAAGTATATATGCGCGCTCGCAAACTTTCATTACAGCCTGCTCGGCCTCTTCCTTACTGTTGGTAGCCAGGAAACCCAGCCGGCCAGTGTTGATACCTAAAACCGGTACTTCCTGATTGCCTATATAGGTGATCGAGTCCAGGAGCGTACCGTCTCCGCCTATGCTGATTAAGGCATCTACTTTCTTCAGAGAGTCACCTACATCAAAAGTTTTGAGCTTAAATTTTTTAAAGGCCGGTGCCGTTAGAAACTTGTTGAATTTAGCAGATACCAGTACTTCAACTTTATACTTGGCTAGAGCTTCAAAAATACGGATGATAAATGGCGCTGACTGACGGTTAAATTCCTTTCCATGTACAGCAATACGCATGCAGTGTCTGATTTTAATCTGATGAGGCCGTCTTTACATGCTAAAGATAGAAATGCCTGGTCTATAGAACAAAGATGATGACAGGATTCTGCCGGTGCAATCGATGGATTCTGAGAGAAGCCTAAGATATCTTTTTCAACAACAGCGATGCCCAGGTTTCGCGTTCATCCCGGCGGGCTTCCTGTAAGTTAAATGCAGCACATTCTTTCAACAGGTCGTCAATATCGTGTGTATAAAATCCGCTGAGCAGCAACAATCCGCCCGGCAAAAGATATTGCTGGTATAATTTGATTTCGCTCAGCAATACATTCTTGTTAATGTTTGCCAGAATAATATCAAATGTACCTGTAATATTCAGCTCCTGTAGTTTCCCTTGTTGTAATGAAATGTTCGTACACTGATTTACTTCTATATTTTCATTTCCATTGATAACGCTCCATTCATCAATGTCGAAAGCTATGACTTCCTTCGCACCACGTTTAGACGCCATAATGGAAAGTATAGCTGTGCCACAACCGGCATCCATCACTCGCTTCTGTTGATGATCAATGTCAAGTTGAGCCTTTACCATCAGATACGTTGTCTGATGATGACCGGTACCAAACGACATTTTTGGCGTGATGGTAATTACATAAGGGTAGTCTTTTTCAATCTTATGGAACTCTGCGCGGATCAGGCATAGGTCTTCTACAATAATGGGCTGATAACTTTTTTCCCATTCTTCGTTCCAGTTCTGCTTTTCGATACGGTCTAGATAAAACACCAGCGGAAATTGCTGCCCATATCGCTCCTTTACTTCGAGTAGCCTTTCTTTGTCGTACTTTTCGAGTTCAACATAGGCTTCAAATCCTTTCTCAGTTTCCATAAATGTATCAAAACCCACCTCGGCAATCTCGGCCATCAGGATTTCCGAGAAATCAGGATTACAGATTACTTGGAGGCGGGTATAATACATGTCAGCTACGGCCAAAAGATTAGGCACCTTTAATCACTTCCGTAAACTCTCTTGATTTAAGAGAAGCACCTCCAACCAGTCCGCCATCTACATCGGGGCAGGCGAATAGTTCTTTTGCGTTAGCAGCATTTACACTTCCTCCATAGAGAATAGAGATTGAGTCTGCAACGGACTGGCCATACTTTGCGGCAAGATGCTTGCGGATTACGGCGTGCATATCCTGTGCTTGTTGTGCAGTAGCAGTCTTGCCCGTTCCAATAGCCCATACTGGTTCATATGCTATTACAATCTTCTTTATAGCATCAGCATCGAGATGAAAAAGACTTTCTTCTACCTGCTTTTTTACCAGCGTTTCATGGCCATTGCTTTCGCGAACTTCGAGTGGTTCACCACAGCAAAATATGGGAGTTAATCCATGCTTCAGTGCTATATCTACTTTTTTAGCAAGTAATTTTCCATCTTCACCAAAGTATTGCCTGCGTTCGCTGTGGCCGAGAATAACATACGGTATACCAACAGATTTCAGCATGGCTGCTGAAACTTCTCCGGTATAAGCACCAGACTCATGTTCGCTGCAGTTTTGTGCACCAATGGCTATGCGCGCGTTCGTACCCAATTGATTTTTGATGGGCAACAAGTAGGGGAATGGAACGCAAAAAATAATTTTCGCATCGCTCTTTACTTCATCAGCTACCATACCAGCTATTTCAGAGGTTAGTATATTCGCTTCTTCGAGAGTCTTGTTCATCTTCCAGTTTCCGGCTACAATTTTCTGGCGCATAGTTTTAAGTATTGTTTAGTGTATCTCTTTTTTGAGTGTGTAAAGATAGGGCGTTAATACTGAAAGCCGAAAGTCTCGCAGACAAAGATTTCAATCGGCTTACAGCACTATATCCGGATGATTATCTTTTGTCCGGTTTATAATGTGAGTCTCTGAAAAGCTGCTGTGCATTGCTGATTTCCATTAATTGCGGCAAGGTTGTTTCTGGATGAGACTCCATATACTTGTTTACAATGCGCCAACCTACCCATTGACCAATACGGCCCGGACATTTTTCTCCAACCTGTATAGTGACAGGTCTTTCGCCGAGATAATCTTTTTTCACCACATGGCTGGTTTCAAACAATACATTACTCTCAATAAAGCGAGCCCAGATCAGATCTTCGTTGGCCCGCGAACCTTTTATTTCCTCCGGAGTATACCAGATCAACACACTGTCGGCTTCACAGGGTAACATGTGCTTGGCAAAGTAAAATGCTTTTCCATAGGCTATCATATCGGCAAGCACAGTTTTGTCTTTCATGTCTGTTCTGTTAAACGAGTCGCTTATACCATATATAAGCATGCAAGACGGAACAATATCATCCGGATCATATTTACGCAACAGATAGTCGTATACCTTCGGGCGGTACTTCGCTCCTTTTCCCAGATAGAAATCAAGACTGATAATGATCAAAGAATCGGTTACCATCATGTCGGTATCCAGACCAGAAACTACAGTCTGTATCTTCGGAGGATTGAAATCAGGGTAATAGTATTTCAGATTGGAGAACGCTTCCTCAAAAGACGCTTTTAATGCAGATAAATCGCCGAACACTCTCTTTACCTCTGTTTGCATTGTATCCAGATGCGGATTATTGAAACGCGCATATAGCTCATTGATAAAAACTGAATCGTTTGGGTATTCTGTTCTTCGAAATATATAGTCGCGAATCAAGGGTTGGTGAGTGAGCACTTTCACCAGATCATTTTTACTTTTCACATTGATCAGTGAATCCTGAAATTGCTCCAAAACAATCGTTACTTTTTTACCGGCTGTATCCGGAGCGAAGACGCATTTATCTTCTTCCTTTTTCGTACAACTGCTTAAAACCAGTACAAGAAAAGCAATGCCCAGTAATGAGTTCTTCATGTGTAAATTTTGCTGCGAAGATCGAATTTTTTATGACACAGTGAACAATGGAAAGCCATGGTAATTATTTCGTATCAAACGTAAGTGAATTTGTCTGTTCATCTTTCGTCAGCCGAAGGCTCTTCACTTTGCCACGAACGGTAACGTGTACGAGGTTTGACTGATCATCGTGCATTTCCATGATAATGTTATTCATCACCTGGATCGTTTTTAGTTTTTTAACATTCTCTGCCTCCACATAAAAAATGAAGGCCTCACCTTCCTGCTCATGACCGAGGTATCGTAATTTCTGCACTTTGTTATCAAGCGTGATTTTAAAGTGCTCGTTTATATAAGGCTGCATCATCTGGTCAACCGTAATTCCCTTGGGAGCTGTTATATCCAGCTCGGGCTGATTCAGCCTTTTGCGCATGGTCAGTTCAAGATCATCTATAAACACGCGCATCATTATTTCGAGTGCCTTATCTTTTTCATCAAACTCAATTTCCGTTACTGAAACATGAAGGGGATGCAGCATTACGAAAAAAGCAATGCTCTGTACAAAAGATAGAAATGAGAATGACATCATAGATTGAATATAGCCTTAATGGATTTCAAAAATAATACCGAATACAGAATTAATCGAACCTTCCGTCTCGCCTGCTCATCCGCCGGTAATCTTTTTCTATGGCATCTCAAACAAAATACCCTCGCTGTTTCTCAAAATTATCACCTATACTTGTGCCCTTTTTGCTTTCTTCATTTGGTTAATTATGAGCGAGTTTCAATTGTATTTCGGCCTGGGAAAAGACCACATTCTGGATTACAGCAATGGCTATGATCACATTCTGTTTGTGGTTGCCCTTTGTGCTTTGTATCTGATGCGCGACTGGCGGCAGGTGCTTGTTCTGGTTACGGCTTTTACCATTGGCCACTCCATTACACTGGCTCTTTCAACCCTGTCTATCATTTCGGTGAAGGAAGAACTTATCGAGTTTCTTATACCGCTCACCATTTTTATAACGGCTACTTCTAATCTTTTCAAAAATGAAGACAGCCTTTCGGGGCACCTTATCCAGATCAACTATTTTTTTGCAGCATTTTTCGGCCTTATCCATGGCATGGGGTTTTCCTATTACCTGAAAAGCATTTTAGGAAAGAATGAACGAATCATATCCCAGCTATTAGCCTTTAATATTGGCCTGGAGGTTGGCCAGATAATTATTGTTGCCATCTTTTTAACAGCCGGTTTTCTTTTGGTGGACTTGTTTGGCGTCAATCGCAGAGATTGGAAAATGGTAATCTCATCGGCGGTAGCGGGCATTGCTTTGATGTTAATGAAAGAAAAAGCATTTTGGATTGAATAACACTTATTAACCTATATGAAGCGTATCTTAAAAGTTTCCTTCCTGGTCGTGATGATGCAGGCGGCATGGGCACAGGAAACGCCCCAGTGGCAGGGCAAGTTTGAGCAACTTGACCAAATATTGCCAACTCCGAACGAATACCGCTCGGGCTCCGGAGCACCAGGACCAAAATACTGGCAGCAAAAAGCTGATTATGTTATCTCCGTTGAACTGAATGACGACAATCAAAGCATAACGGGTTCTGAAACGATTACTTATCATAACAACTCACCCGATGTATTGCGTTACCTCTGGCTGCAGCTCGATCAAAACAAGCTGGCCGAAGGCAACATGACTCAAAAAACAAAAACTGGTGCACTGCGCGATTCTATTGATGCAAAAAATGCCGGTACTACGTATAACCTGTTTGATTTTGACGGAGGTTTCAAGATAAAATCTGTGCGCGATGCTTCCGGCAAAGACCTGCCTCACCTGGTAAACTATACCATGATGCGCATTGATCTGCCGCAGCCGTTGAACCCCGGACAGAAATATACTTTCTCTATCGACTGGTGGTATAATATCAATGATGGCTTGCGTGCCCGAGAGCGTACGCAATTCGAATACTTCCCGGAAGATGGTAACTATTCGTATGTGATTGCCCAGTGGTTTCCACGCATGTGTGTATACGATGACTATGAAGGATGGCAGAATAAACAGTTTCTCGGACAAGGTGAGTTTGCATTACCATTCGGTGATTATAAAGTAAAGATTACAGTGCCCGCAGACCACATCGTAGGAGCGACAGGCCAGCTTAAAAATCCTGAGGCTGTATTGAGCAAAGAACAACTCGATCGCTTTAACAAAGCGAAGACATCTTTTGATAAACCGGTTATTATTGCTACCCAACAGGAAGCCGTGCAACGCGAGAAGACTAAACTGAAGGAAAAGAAAACCTGGGAGTTTCATGCTGATAATGTTCGCGACTTTGCATTTGCCACGTCACGGAAATTTATCTGGGATGCGCAGGCTGTAAAGATCGGCAACAAAACACCATTGGCGATGTCGTTCTATCCGAAAGAAGGTAATCCGCTGTGGGAAAAAGAATCTACCAACGCTGTAAAGAATGCGATTGAAGTATATTCCCGCATGACAATCGACTATCCTTATCCGGTGGCTATATCTGTGCATGCTGCGCATCAGGGAATGGAGTATCCGATGATCTGCTTCAACTATGGCCGTCCTGCCAAAGACGGTACTTATACTCCTTCCGTTCGCAAAGGTATGATCGGTGTTATTGTACATGAAGTGGGCCACAATTTTTTCCCGATGATCATCAACAACGATGAGCGCCAGATCACCTGGATGGATGAAGGTGTAAATACATTCGTGCAACTGGTAACAGAAATGGAGCGCTACCCCGATATAGATTTCGACAGAGGCAAGCCGGCAGCCTTGGTGCCTTATATGAAAGGCGATAAAACTACCATGCGTCCACTCATGGTAAACTCCGAGCAGGTAATTCAGTTTGGTAACGAGCAGTATGCAAAAGCCGGAACAGGATTATTCATGCTGCGCGAAACTATAATGGGCCGCGAGTTATTCGATAAAGCTTTTAAGGAGTATGCAAACCGCTGGGCTTTCAAACATCCAAAGCCTGCTGATTTCTTCCGTACCATGGAAGATGCATCGGCCGTTGATCTCGATTGGTTCTGGAGAGGCTGGTTCTATTCTACCGATGTTTGCGATCAGTCTATCGATCAGGTAAAGTGGTTTAGGATGCGCAAGGAAGAGGCAGATCCTGAAAAGAAAAATCTGAAGGTAAAGCAAGGTGATCTGAATGCACAGGGAGGCGAAAAGAAATTCGACAATTTCAACAACGGACCGGAGCCATTTAGTCTCATCAACACAGATCCGCGTATGTATGGTGAGTTTAGAAGCACGATCGATGATAAAGCGATCATGCAGAAACTTGAGAACAAAAACATCTACGAAGTTACGCTCAGTAACAAAGGTGGATTAGTGATGCCTGTGATTATTCAGTGGACGTATAAAGATGGTTCAACAGAAATTGAAAAGATACCGGCCGAGATTTGGCGCATCAATGAATCGAAAGTGACGAAAGTGTTTGTGAAGGATAAAGAGGTATCTAACATTGTAATCGATCCTAAACAGGAGATTACCGATATCAACACACAAGACAACGTCTTCCCGAAAGCTACCGCTTCCAAATTTGACGAATTCAAAAAGAACAACTAATACTGTTAATCGTTAGCAGTTACGTTAATCGTTAGTAAGTAAAAACGATTAACATGGTAACGGTTAACGAATCACAGTATACAATCAAAAACATTATGAGGGTATTACTTGCTATCGTATTAACGTGCGTGCTGATTCGCGTATCGGCACAGACACAACCACAGCAGCAATGGAAAGGAAAATTTGAACAGCTTGATCAGATACTTCCAACACCAAATGCATACCGCACCGGTTCGGGTGCACCAGGCCAAAATTACTGGCAGCAACGTGCCGACTATGTGATTAACGTAGAGGTTGATGACAATACACAATTGCTCACTGGTTCGGAAACCATCACCTATCATAACAATTCGCCTGAGCCATTAACCTTTTTATGGTTGCAGCTCGATCAAAATATACTGGCAAATGATAACATGACTTCGCAGACTAAAACCGGTGCTGTGCGCGACTCCGTGCCGGCCGGTTTTTTTAACATGATGACGGGTGTAAATACATCTGACTATAAAGGTGGATACAACATCAAGTCGGTGAAAGATGCCAGTGGCAAAGCATTGCCTCACACCATCAACCACACGATGATGCGTATAGACCTTCCGGCTCCGTTAAAGACTGGAGAAAAATTTACGTTTTCCATTGATTGGAGCTATACCGAATACAACCGGCAGATCTTTAACCAGCGTGGTGGCTACGAATATTTTCCTGATGATGGAAACTATGTATATACTTTCGCGCAGTGGTTTCCCCGCATGTGTGTGTTCGATGACTATGAAGGGTGGCAGAACAAGCAGTTCCTCGGTCAAAGCGAGTTTGCGCTTACGTTCGGAAATTACCGCGTGCGCATCACGGTTCCTGCAGATCACATTGTAGGTGCTACCGGCACTATTCAAAATCCAAAAGAAGTACTCACCAAAGAGCAACAAGAACGTTTGGAGAAGGCGAAGAAATCATTCGATCAGCCGGTATTCATCGTTACACAAGATGAAGCCATACAAAAAGAGAAAACAAAATCTACCAAGAAAGCTACGTGGGAGTTTTATGCAGAGAATGTGCGTGATTTTGCTTTTGCTTCTTCGCGCAAATTTATCTGGGATGCTCAGTCTGTAAAAGTTGGAGATAAAACACCGCTTGCTATGTCTTTATATCCGAAAGAAGGCAATCCTCTTTGGGAGAAAGAATCAACCAAGGCTATTAAGAATGCGCTTGAAATATATTCTCAGCGTACCTTCAATTATCCGTATCCGGTAGCGTATTCTATTCACACTGCCAACCAGGGTATGGAGTATCCAATGATCTGCTTCAATGGATCGCGCCCTAATAAAGATGGCACTTACTCGCAACAAAAGTTGGTTGGATTAGTACAGGTAGTAGTGCACGAAGTGGGTCACAATTTCTTCCCGATGATTGTTAACTCTGACGAGCGCCAATGGACCTGGATGGATGAAGGCTTGAATACCTTTCTTGAAAAAGAAACGGTACGCGTTCGCTATCCGGAGTTGTATAGCACACATGGTACACCGAAGGGTATAATTCCATTCATGAAAGGCGACAAAAGCCAGATGCGCCCTATCATGAGTAATGGTGATGATATGCGTTATAATGAGTTTGGTGCTAATGGCTATACCAAACCCTCTGCAGCGCTTACGTTGCTGCGGGAAACCGTTATGGGTCCCGAATTGTTTGATAAAGCGTTTAAAGAGTACGCTGAGCGCTGGGCTTTCAAACATCCTAAGCCTGCAGATTTCTTCCGCACTATGGAAGATGCATCAGGTGTTGACCTCGACTGGTTCTGGAGAGGATGGTTCTACTCTGTCGACAATGTTGATGTATCTGTAGAGGATGTAAAATGGTTTCAGCTGAAGAACGAACAAATGGAGCCTGAAAAGAAAACAATCAAGACCAGGAAAGGTGATCTGACAGCTGAAAAAAACAACGGTAGTGCTACTGACTTTAGCAACGGTCCTGAACAATTTACACTCACCAATACACCCGACCAGATGTACGGTGAATTCCGCAGTCGCATCAACGATAATGATGTACGCAAAAAACTGGAGGGTAAAAATATATACCAGATCAGGTTCAAAAATATAGGGGGTCTTGTTACTCCATTGGTAATTGAGTGGACGTATAAAGATGGTTCAAAAGAAATTGAGCGCATCCCTGCCGAGATCTGGCGCATCAACGAAAATGAAGTTGTTAAGGTATTTGTGAAGGATAAAGAGGTAGTAAATATTGCACTCGATCCTAACTTTGAATTGGCTGATATAGACATGAACAACAACGTTTTTCCGAAGAAGGCATCTGAGTCTAAATTCGATCAATTCAAAAAGAACAACTAAAGAATTCTAAAAAGATAAAGCCATCCTTTCAGAGGGATGGCTTTTTTATTTAATTAAAATCATCTTTCCCAAAAACCTCATTAACCAATGAAATCGTTTAGCATTCTTATCACTGTTCTTTTGCTGAGCATTTTTGTTCAGGCGCAAGAGCAAAAAAAATGGCAAGGCAAGTTCGAGCAGCTTGACCAGCTTTTGCCAACTCCTAATGAATATCGTACTGGCTCCGGTGAACCTGGTTCCAAATACTGGCAGCAACGTGCCGACTATACGATTGATGCCGAAATAGACGAGCCCACCAACACACTGAAAGGAAAAGAAACTATTACCTACTATAACAACTCACCCGAAACATTGAAGTATCTATGGTTGCAGCTTGACCAGAACATCAATAAAAAAGGCAATGAAGATTTTGGAAATTACTTTGGCCCGGTGCGCGATTCTCTCTCTACACTGCACATGCAATACCTGACTCGTGCTATTGAATTTGAAGGTGGATATAGTATTCAATCGGTTACCGATAAGGCAGGTAAAAATCTTCCGATCACAATTAATAACACCATGATGCGCATAGACTTGCCTGTAGCCATTAAAACCGGCGAGAGCTATACTTTCAATGTAGCATGGATGTACCCGATTACAGACAGAAGCTTATTCCTGTTATCGCGCGAAGGATATGAGCATTTCCCGGAAGATAATAACAATGTATACCTCATCGCGCACTGGTTTCCTCGTATGTGCCAATTCGATGATTACGAAGGATGGCAGAATAAACAATTCCAGCGACTGGGCGAGTTTGCACTTGAATTTGGAACCTATAAAGTAAATATTACGGTGCCGGCCGATCACTTGGTCGCCTCCACAGGTTCGTTGCTGAATGCTAAGGATGTACTCTCGGCAAGAGAATTGGAGCGTTTCGAAAAAGCGAAGTTATCGTTTGATAAACCTGCGATGATCGTAACCGAAGAAGAAGCACGTGCAAAAGAGAAAACAAAATCCACTGCAAAGAAAACCTGGAAATTTCAGGCTGATAATGTGCGCGATGTTGCCTTTGCTTCATCACGCAAGTTTATCTGGGATGTACAGGCTGTAAAGCTTCCTACCAATACCGTGCTCGCTATGTCTTTCTATCCGAAAGAAGGCTTGCCAGTGTGGTCGGAAGAATCAACCAAGGCGGTTAAGAATGCGGTGGAAGTATATTCGAAATATACCTTCGACTATCCGTATCCGGTAGCTATATCTGTGAACACCTCCAATATTGGTATGGAGTTTCCAATGATCAGCTTCAATGGTGGCCGCCCACACAATGGCCAGATGAGCGACAATGCCAAGGCAGGTATGATCGGAACCATTGTACATGAAGTTGGCCATAATTACTTTCCGATGATAGTAAGTTCGGATGAACGCCAGTGGATGTGGATGGACGAAGGGTTGAATACTTTTCTGCAAACCCGTACGGAGATGGAGCGCTATCCTGCCTTCCATCACACTGTTCCAAAAGATATAGTCCCCTATATGAAAGGCGACAAACGTGTGATGCGTCCGGTGATGAATACATCTGACAATGAAAGATTAAATGCATTCGGGGCCAACTACTATGAAAAGCCTACAGTAGCGTTAACCATTCTTCGTGAAACCATTATTGGTAAGGATTTATTCGATAAAGCCTTCAAGGAATATTCAAATCGCTGGATGTATAGACATCCTCGTCCGGCAGATTTCTTCAGAATGATGGAAGAAGCTACGGCGGTAGACCTGGATTGGTTCTGGCGTGGCTGGTTCTTTACTACCGACAATGTAGACATTTCAGTAGATAATGTGAAGTGGTATAAACTCCGAACAACACAGGCCGACATTGAAAATAAAAGCAAAACGGTGAAGACTGGTGATCTCAACGCGAAGGCTACCGATAAATCAAGCGCTGACTTCAGTCAAGGCCCACAGCCTTTCACCGTGCTGAATACGGATGAGAAAGCATACGGAGAATTTCGCAGCCACATTGACGATAACGCTGTGCGTCAAAAACTGGCTGGCAAAAATATATACCAGATACAGTTCAGGAACAATGGCGGGCTGGTAATGCCACTGATCATTGAATGGACGTACAAAGACGGCTCGAAAGAAACAGAAATGTTGCCAGCGGAGATTTGGCGTACAAATGAGAATGAGGTGAACAAAGTTTTCATCAAGGATAAAGAAGTGGTAAGCATCGTTCTTGACCCGAACTCAGAGATCGCCGATGTTGATATATCAAACAATGTGTTTCCCAAAAAACCGGTTGAATCCAAATTTGACCAGTTTAAGAAGACTAACTAAGGGGTCGATTTGAGTCAGAGAAATTTTTTATTCTTCGCGCCCTGTGATTACCGGGCGCGAATTTTTTGTTCCAAGTCAAATTAATGCTACAACATCTATTCAGAAAAAATCATCTAGTTTAATGTTCATTTATCGAGCGTAAGAATTATCCTGAATTCGATCTCTTCAACATTAAATATGGGCCCAGACAGTCCGTTTCTTCAGATAATGTGGTTTAGCTCAGGGCATTTCAACCTCGATTTACCTTAATTCGTAGGTTTTATTTTTAAATCTGACGTCTTATATTTACATCCTGTCGCGGTTCAGATGGTTTTTTTAAACCAGATTTTTTTGACTGATTATCTTTGCCGCCATATTTTTTAACCCAGGCCCTCGGGCATAAAATATTTAACAAACATGCAAAAACGCTGGCTGAGCTTTTCAGGTATTGCTGTCATGATTGTGGCAGTTGTATTTTTTAACCGCTATTATCTTCCATCTCTCGCCCATCAACAGGCCTCTGCTGATTCGCTTGAGTTCAACATCCAAAAAGAACCAAGTGTTCTCTATGGCATGGTGGTAGATGACTTTCTGGTGATCGAAGACAAGATTAAACGCAATGAACGTCTCGGTGATATTCTGGAAGAATACAACGTACCGGCCAGGCTCATCAACCAGGTATCGCAGCTTTCACGTAGCATTTTCGATGTTCGCAAAATTGTTCCGAACAAAAAATATACACTCATCTGTGGTCAGGACTCACTCAAAACAGCCAAAGCGTTGGTATATGAGCCTAACCCGATCGATTACATCGTATTCCGCTTTGACGATTCTCTTTCAGTAGACGTGTGCAAGCGCGATGTTATTACGGTAGAAAAAAGTATTGCCGGTGAGATTCGCTCCAACTTGTCGGAAACTATTGAAGAATTGGGTATTTCGCCCGAGCTTACCAACAAGTTTGTAGATATTTTCGGATGGCAGGTTGATTTCCAGCGCCTCCAGAAAGGCGACAAGTTCAAGCTAATCTATGAAGAGAGCCAGGTAGAAGGTGTTACCGTAAGCATCAACCAGATCAAAGCTATTTACTTTGAGCATTTCAGCAATCCTTATTATGCGTTTCCGTTCGATCAGGGCGAAGGCATGAATTACTATGATGCCGAAGGTAAAAGCCTCCGTAAGGCATTATTAAAATATCCGATTGAATTTACCCGCATCAGCTCGCGTTATACCATGAGTCGTTTCCATCCGGTTCAAAAGCGTTGGAAAGCTCACCTCGGGACCGACTTCGCAGCCCCTACCGGAACACCTATCCGCTCCGTTGGCGATGGCACTGTAGAAGAAGCTCAGTATAAATCCAACAACGGTAACTACGTAAAGATCCGTCACAACGGAACGTATACTACACAATACCTCCACATGTCGCGCATTGCCGATGGCGTTCGTGCGGGTACACGTATTCGCCAGGGCCAAACCATAGGCTATGTAGGCAGCACCGGTCTGGCCACAGGCCCTCACCTTTGCTATCGCTTCTGGAAAAATGGCATTCAGGTAGATGCACTTAAGATCGATCTGCCTCCTTCTGAACCTGTTCAAAAAGAATTCAGAGATGCATTTGACAAAGTAAAATCCGACCTTACAAAGAAGCTTGATGGCATTCCTTTCCCGCAGCAACGCGAGGAACCAATGGCTTCACTATAAATTCATAAATTCTTTATTCAACGCTTTGTTGAAGATGTAATTTTCTCTGACTTTTTTTGTTAGAGAATGGAGCGGTATCCTTCATCTTCTATGAAGCGTTGTTTTTTTGTACTACTTCTATTCCTGCCCTGCCTGCTTGAAGCCCAAAAGGTAGGTCTTGTATTGAGTGGTGGCGGTGCCAAAGGCATAGCGCATGTTGGTGTATTGAAGGCACTTGAAGAAAACGAGATACCGATCGATAACATTGTAGGTACTTCCATGGGTGGCATCATTGGTGGTTGTTACGCGGCCGGCATGAGCCCCCAGCAGATTGAAAACATGGTGTTATCAAACGAGTTTCTGGGTTGGGTAAACGGCTCGCCTGAAACCGGCTTCAACTATTTCTATTATAAAAACGACATCACACCTACTTTCCTCAAGCTAACGCTGGACCTCGATTCAACACTTAACTTTCAATTCAACACGAGCCTGGCAAAAGATGTATCGCTGAACTTTGCCCTGGCCGATAAGATGGCACAAGCTGCTGCCATTTCGCGCAGTAATTTTGATAGTCTCTTCGTTCCGTTGCGTGTTGTTGCTGCTGATATCTTTACGCAGAATGAAGTAGTGCTTTCAAAAGGTTCACTGAGCGATGCGCTACGCGCTACCCAAACGGTTCCCTTCTTTTATACACCTATACGTATTGATGGCAAGTATCTTTTCGATGGTGGTGTCTATAACAATTTTCCGGTAGATGTATCTGAACGCGACTTTAAACCTGATGTGGTTATAGGTGTGAATGTGTCTACCAAAATTTTTGACGAGTATCCATACGATAATGATGATAAGCTCATTTCTCGTTCGCTGCTTTTTATGCTGATGGATAAATCTGATCCTTCCATGATCAAAGAATCAGGTGTATTCATTCAACCTAATTTAAAAGGCTACACTTCTTTCGATTTTTCGCGTGCAAAAGCTATGATCGATAGCGGATATGTACAAACTATACGACAGATCGATGAGATTAAAAAGAAAGTAGCCCAACGCGCTACATGCGAGGATGTGGCGGTAAAACGTAATACGTTCAACAGTAAAAATGTACCTCTCATATTTCACGGCCTGTCGTTCAAAGGATTTAATTCACGACAGCGCGGGTATATTACCAAGCTTTTCAAAATACACAATGGCGATAACAAGCCGTTATACTATCGTAACATTAAAAAAGGTTACTTCAAGCTGGTGGCCGAAGATTACTTTTCGAATGTATACCCCAGCATACTGTATGATAGCAGTAAAAAATCGTTTGCGTTTCAGCTCGCACGAAGACCTCAGCAAAATTTCCAGGTAGATTTTGGTGGCGTGATCGCTTCACGCGACATCAGTAACATTTTTCTGGGATTGAATTACTATCATTTCGGCAGAACACTTAACCATTACTATACTGCTTTTCAAACCGGAAGCTTCTATAAATCCGGTGTAGCCAAAGTGCGCATCGACTTCCCCAATCAATTGAATTTTGAGCCATACCTGGAGTATAACAATTGGGATTATTTTGAGAACGGAGATCTGTTGAAGAATGTATCTTCTTACTCACCTACTGTGTTAACACGCATTAACCGCAAATTCGGTCTTTCGCTAAGCGTGCCTATTCGTGAATACTTCAAATGCTCGGTAAACATAGAAGGTTTCAACAATGTAGACCGTTACGTTAACAGCGACGTATTTGTAAGCACTGATACACTCGATCGCATGCGCATCAAGGGATTTAAAACCGGTGTCTCATTTTCTGCCAATACTTTAAACCGGAAGCAGTATGCATCGCGCGGTGAGGCTTATTCCATCACCGCTAATTATTTTCAGGCTTCAGAAGTATATACTCCTGGAAATACATCGATAGTATCCAACCAGACAACAAATCATCACAACTGGTTTCGGGTTCGCGCCAGTGCCGAGCAATACTTCAAAGCCGGATGGTTCCACACCGGATATCTGGCAGAAGTCGTTTTGTCCAATCAACCATTCTTCCGAAATTATTTTGGAACGATTATAAACACGCCTGCTTTCCTTCCGCTACAAGACAGCCGCACGCTGATATTGGAAAATTTTCGTTCGTTTAATTATGTAGCAGGAGGTATACGTAACATCTTTGCTCTCCGCAATCGTCTCGATCTTCGTTTGGAAGGATACCTGTTTAAACCCTTTGATTACATTAAGGAAGGCAGCAACCAGGAGGCCTATACAAGCACAAACATTCAATCCATATTTTTTGCTGCTGCCTGCAATCTCGTATACCACGCACCCATTGGCCCGGTAAGCCTGAGTGTAAATTATTATGACGATAAACAAAACCAGCTGGGTATTTTATTGCACGTGGGATTTCTGCTATACAACCATCATTCGCTGGAGTAAACACTCGTTTATACCAATCCATTTTACCTGTATTTATAAGGCATTCGTCTTTTTGGCGAGTCGATTCAACTTCATTTTAAATTTTTTAGCTATGTTTAACCTTCCAAAATCTTAAACAGGCGCTCTGGCATGAAGCGAGTTTTACTAACTTTCATTTTATCGGTTGTATTTATACTGGGCTCAAAAGCACAAGTAGTGCAGTGGGCTTCAAAAGTTATTGAGTTCTCATCAGAGCTCACACCCGTGCAATACTCCGCCCAGCAGGCTCTGGGTAAACCCAATGTTCTACCCGCAGGCGGACAAAGTCCAAACGCCTGGGCTCCCGATAAGCCTAACCGAAAGGAATTTTTAAAACTAGGTTTTGCCAATCCTATCAGCATTCGCCAGATAGCTATTGCGGAATCTCACAATCCGAGTGCTATATACCGTGTATTGGTGTATGATGAGGCCGGTAAAGAATATGTAGTCAATACATTGAATCCGATGGCTGTTCCATTGAAAGGACGTATGTTGAACCTGTTCATGGAAATGACACCATACAAAGTAGCGGCCGTAAAAATTGAATTTGACGGTGCAGCCGTGCCGGGATACTATGGTATAGATGCTGTGGCAATATCAGACTCTAACTATCCTATCATTGCCGATATACCGAAAATGCAATTGCTTGCTTCCGGCATCCTGATCGAAGCACTGGATAAAAATGTAAACAGCGAATACAGCGAGTTGAATCCGTTGCTTTCACCCGATGGTAAAACACTTTACTTCAGCAGAAGAAATCATCCTGAAAATATGGGTGGCGTAAACGATAAAGAAGATATATGGTATTCTGAACTAGATTCAGCCGGACGCTGGCAACTTGCCAAGAACATGGGAGCTCCGTTCAACAATGAAGGCCCTAATTTTGTAAACACCATTCAATCTGTTACGCCTGATGGTAAATCTGCCATTATGGTGCTGGGCAACAAATACCTCGACAATGGTAAAATGCGTGCAGGGGTTTCCATTAGCTCTAACGTAAATGGATCGTGGAGCAAGCCTGTAGCCCTCAACATTGTTAACGACTATAACTTTAACGATAAGGCCAATTACTTTCTCACCAACAATCGCAAAACATTGCTGATGTCTGTTGAGCGTGAAGACTCACATGGCGATCGCGACCTGTATGTTAGCTTTATGAGCAACGACAGCACATGGTCACAGCCCCTTAACCTGGGCGATGTGGTCAATACAGCAGGTGAAGAGTCTGGTCCTTTCCTGGCTTCTGATGATAAGACACTATATTTTTCCTCCAACGGCTTCAGCGGTTATGGCAGCACCGATATTTATGTTACACGCAGACTTGACGACACGTGGACGAACTGGTCAGAGCCAGAGAATCTTGGGCCAGAGATCAATTCACCACTGGAAGATCTTTTCTTTAATATTCCCGCCAACAGCGATTACGCCTATTACTCACGCGGTGTAACTGAGACCAACACCGATATTTTCCGTGTTAAACTCCCGATCGTGAAGAATCCGGAACCGTGGGTTACGGTTCGCGGAAAAATTATTGATAAAACCACTGGTAAACCATTGTCGGCTAAAGTTATTTATGAACGACTTCCCGATGGTAAAGATGTAGGTATAGCGCAAACCAACCCAGAAACGGGCGAGTATGAAATACGTTTACCAGCAGGCCAATTGTATGGTGTGCATGCAGAGTCTGACAGCAAGATTTCAGAGAGCCAGAATCTCGATCTGCGCAATATTACTTCCGATCAGGTGATCAATAACAAAGACTTCAACCTGTCTCCTATCGAAGTGGCACCGGTACAGGAAAACATTACGATTGTATTGAACAATGTTTTCTTCGACTTTGATAAGGCTATACTAAAACCCGAATCATTCCCTGAATTGAACCGTATCACAAATCTGATGAAGGAAAAGGGCGGCATGCAAATTGTGATTTCAGGCCACACCGATGCAACCGGACCGGAGCAATATAACCTCGGATTGTCAGAGCGCAGAGCCAAGTCGGTAGCTAATTATTTTATCGACAAGGGCATTGCTAAAGATCGTATTGCAACGGAGTTCTTTGGCGAAACAAAACCTGCTGACACAAACGAAACAAAAGAAGGAAGGAAGAAGAATCGCAGGGTAGAATTCAAAATTGTGAAATTGTAATTCATAGACCACTATGGTTCATAAGTATCTCGCACTTTCGGTCGTAATTATTTGCAGCACACTTTCGGTTGTAGGTCAATCCGATTCGCTGATCTATGCTGAAGGTAAAATTCTCAATGCTGCAACGAAAGAACCTGTTACTGCGCGTGTAACCTATCAAAGTCTGCCATACGGCAATCGTGTAGGTACATTAAACGCCAATTCCTATTCATTTCCATTGTTCGACAATGAGAAATACTCATTGATCGTGGAAGCTCCCGGCTTTACCACCGCCAAATTTCTGATCGATCCTGCAGAGGCAAAAGGCAACAACAAAGTGCTGAAAGATATAGAACTCTCTACAACAACCACAGGCAACAACAAGCATCTTGTAGGAAATGTAATGCGCCTCGATAATGTGATCTTCCAGGTTGGGAAATCAAAACTCAATGAAGAGTCTTATTCTGAACTGGATGTTGTGGTAAATATGATGAAAGAAAATCCTACCATGGTTATCCAATTGGAAGGTCATACTGACTATCTCGGAGATGCGAAAGAAAATATGAAGCTATCACAGGCTCGTGTTGATGCTGTAAAAAGTTATATCGTTTCAAAGAACGTTAACAAGAATCGTATCAAGACGAAAGCCTTTGGAGGTACACAACCTTTATCGCGCGATGATACTCCGGAAGCTCACCGCTTAAATCGCCGGGTCGAACTTCGTATTCTTGAAAACTAAGTTTTCGATTTAGCTTCAGTAGCTGACATTGGCTACCATTTCCATTTTGCGTTTCCGAACCGATTGAATTTTCTTGACGCAGTTTTCTTTCAGCGAAGCATCGAGCTTGCTTGCCTCAATTGACAATAAAACTATTCGGGAAAATTCTTCGAGTCTGGGAGACTGATAAAGTGCAGATGCCTTTTCGAGATAATCAATAGTGCTCACCCATTCATGATTGTTATAGGCTATTACGGCATGGTTATAATACAGCAAGCCCAACACTTCATCCAGGTTTACAACATTGTATAGATCAAAGCTGAAATAATAATAGCGCTTATTACGAGTGTCTTTCTGAGTAGCATTTTGTCTATAGGTGGTTATTCTTTTTTCGATCTCCGCTTTGCTATCGGTAAAGCCATGGGCAGGATCAGTTGCTTCGAGCAGTACTTCTCCATCAGAAGTCTCGGCCATTAAAAAAATATGATAGTTGGTTTCAATGATTCGATACGGAATGGAAAAATGATCGAGTAACAAGGCATACAGGGCTGTACCTGTTAAGCAATTATAATCGCCTTTATTCAACAGGTCGCTGAACGAAGAGTATTGGATATAGTTTTTCAGAAACCGCCGGTGTGTCTTCGTGAATATGTACTCAACAAAATCCTTGTCACGCCTAAAGTCGTTCCGTTTGCTTGTCAGCCTTTCAACAAAAGAAGGTAATGCATCAGCCGGTGCTGTGCTCACCTTTAAACCGGTAGTACTGTATAAAAAAACGTAATGCTCGAACGAGGTGGATGAAGTGGGCATAACTTGGGCATCCTGGGCTAAAGCAAGTACTGGCAGAAAGCAAATCAGCACCCAGCCTTTCATGTTATGCCAATGTTAAGTGTATGTTAACAAATTACATATAAAAGTAACATTAAGCAAGTATGGGTTAACATTAACGTAATGTTATAACACCTACTACGTGATTTGAGCTGCTGCTATTTTTGGCTAACTTTCCTATATGCAGACCATCGCCGAAACCACCATCACCGATATTCTCCTGGAGACTTTTAAAAAGCACCAGCAGGGAGTTTCCACACTTCGGAAAGAGCCTTTGAGCAATCGTATGGCGCGATTGAAAAAATTGCGCCAGTGGATTCATACCAACAGGTCGGCTATTCATCAGGCAGCCTTTCTGGACTTCAGCAAGCCAGCTATGGAAGTGGATGGAACAGAAGTCTTTCATGTTTTAAGCGAAATCAGGCTCGCTATTTCCTCACTGGAAGTATGGGCAAGTCCTCGTAAAATAGATGCACCCGTCACCATGCTGGGCACACGCTCTTACATACAGCCTGAAGCACGTGGTGTATGTTTAATCATCGCTCCATGGAATTATCCCTTCAGCCTGGCTGTAGGGCCGCTGGTGTCGGCGTTAGCGGCTGGCAATAGTGTTGTACTTAAACCTTCTGAACTAACACCACATGTATCGGCACTTCTGAGTCGGATGGCAAAAGAAGTGTTTGAAGAAACCATTGTAACCGTTGTTGAAGGCGATGCCAGTATATCACAACAGCTCCTGCAGTTTCCATTCGATCATATCTTTTTTACCGGAAGCCCGTCTATCGGCAAGCTGGTAATGAAAGCTGCGGCCGAACACCTGACTTCTGTTACTCTTGAATTAGGTGGCAAGTCTCCCACGATTGTTACAGCGTCTGCTAATCTTCGCGAAGCAGCTCAGCGTATAGCAGTCGCTAAATTTGTAAACAACGGACAAACCTGCGTTGCACCCGATTATATATTGGTAGATGAGAATGTACAGCAGCCTTTTCTGGACGAGCTGAAGATACAGGTGAAAAAACTTTTCGCCGATACTAACGGATCTTTTGAAACATCCTCCAGTTATTGTCGCATTGTTAACCAAAAGCATTTCCATCGGCTGAATGAATTACTGCAGGATGCACTATACCATGGTGCGCGTCTGGAGTTTGGTGGCAAAGTGGATGAGCCTTCCAGGTATATACATCCTGTTCTTTTAACACACGTGCCCGATCACTGCCGCCTGATGGAAGAAGAGATATTCGGCCCTATACTTCCCCTGGTTTCCTATGCCAACCTCGATGAAGTTGTGAGTATCATCAACGCGAAGCCTAAAGCATTGGCATTGTATATTTTTGCAAACCATAAACACGACTGCGAAAAAATTATACGGGAAACTTCTGCCGGAGCTGTATGTATTAACGATTGTGCCATTCACTTTCTTCACCATAATCTACCTTTTGGAGGTGTGAACAATAGTGGTATAGGCAGTTCGCACGGGCGCTTCGGATTTCTGGCCTTCTCGCACGAAAAGCCTGTGATGAAACAAAAGAGTGGTATCACCAGTATCCGGCCGTTCTATCCTCCCTATACAGAAATGTCTAAGAAGCTGATGGATTGGTTTTTAAAGCTATTTTGAAAAGCTGCATATGGATTTCACCACTGCCTCATCCTAACGTTGTAACGGGCTTTTAAAAGAAGCTTTCTGCCAAATACCAAAAAACACTCCCTCCCGTTTAGTAAATTTGAGTTCAGATTTTAAAATTTAATGGAGTTTAGATTTGTTATCCAATATTGCTCACACGGCACACTCAACCCAAATCCCGGACTTGATCTTACATACTAATTCTTAAATCTATATATGAAAAAAGCGTTGAAATGGATACTCATTACAGTGGGTGGATTGATCGTACTTATTCTGGCTGCAGCCTTTATTATTCCTATTGCCTTTAAGGATGATATAGCAGCCGCGATCAGTAAAGAAATTTCCAAATCTGTCAATGCTCACGTTGTGTGGGAAGTTGATAAGTTCAATCTCACGCTCTTCAAAAATTTTCCGAACATTACAGCCGAGATGCGCGATCTCGGGGTTATTAACAAAGAACCGTTTGACGGTGAAGTTCTTTTTGCTACCGAAAGCTTCGAAGTGGAAGTTAATCTGAAAGACATCCTGTTTGGCGATCAATTACGCGTAAAAGGTATCTCGCTGGTTCACCCGGTAATCAATGTAAAAGTATTGAAGGATGGAAGAGCTAACTACGATATTGCTATTCCTTCTACGGATACAGTTACAACTTCAGAAGAGTCGAGTAATTTTTCATTCGGCATAGACCATTGGGAAATCGTTGGTGGCGATATCACGTATGATGATGCGTCCCTTCCTTTTGTAATGAAATTGAAAGGTGTAAATCACTCCGGCTCTGGCGATTTTTCACAAGATGAATTTGATCTGAAGACAAAGACCGTTGCTGATACCGTAAGCATGGCGTATGACGGCACCGAATACCTGACTAACAAACGGGCTGAAATAGATGCTACAATCTCGATAAGCGAGGCCTATACGAAATATACTTTCAAAGAAAACACAGCTAAGCTCAACGACTTTGCTATGAGCTTTGACGGGTGGTTTAAAATGAATGAAAAGGATTTTGGCATGGACATTAATTTCAAGAGTCCTGAAAATTCTTTCAAGAGCATTCTTTCCCTCGTTCCGGGTATATATACCGAAAGCTTCAATAAGCTTGAAACGAAAGGCGAGCTGGCATTCAACGGTTTTGTAAAAGGAACCTATAGCGAAACACAGATGCCTGCGTTTAACCTGAACCTGCTGGTGAAGGATGCTATGTTCAAATATCCTGAGTTGCCAACGCCTGTTAACAACATCAATGTTGATCTGCTGGTAGATAATAAAGATGGTATAATTGACAACACGGTTATCGATCTTAAAAAACTTCACCTTGATTTTGGATCTAACCCGGTAGATGCAAAGGCTCTCATCACGAAAATGTATCCTACCAATGTAGATGCTACGCTCGCTGCCAAGCTGAACCTCGCCGAACTAAGCAAGATGTTTCCAATGGAAGGTTTGGAAATGAAAGGTAATTATAGTGTTGATCTGAAAGCAAAAGGTATATATGACAGCCTCAAGAAAACCATTCCTGCCATTGATGCTGCCATGGCACTTACCAACGGCTTTGTGAAGTCGTCACAGTTTCCTTTGCCGCTTCAGGATATGCACTTTACTTCTACCGTTAAAAACAGCTCCGGAAAACTTGCGGAAACAACAATTAACGTAAAAGATTTCTCTGTATTGATGGATGGCGAGAAGTTCAGCGCAGACCTGTTGCTCCAAAACCTGGACGATTATACCTGGGATTTGAAGGCGAAAGGTGGAATTGACCTGGAGAAGATCACCAAAGTATTTCCATTGGAAGGCATGACCCTTGCCGGAAAAGTAAAAGCTGATATTGAAACAAAAGGTAAATATTCGGATGTGCAGGCAGAACATTACGATCGCCTCCCTACCAGTGGCACTGCTTCATTGAAAGATTTCAAATATGTAACTAAAGATCTGCCAACCGTAACTTTGTCGCAGGCCGCTATGGTGTTTGACCCGAGGAAAATCGACTTGCAAAATGTAAACGGAACCATCGGCAAGAGCGATTTCGCTGTGAGTGGTTCTGTACTGAATTACCTGGGATATATATTCGGTAAGAATGAAACCATCAAAGGCTCCATGAATTTCAACTCAACCTTACTGGATCTTAATGAATTTATGACCGATAGCGAATCGACCACTGCATCTACCGATACAGCTGCATTAAGCGTTATACCGGTGCCATCAAATATAGACTTCCTGCTGAAGTCGAATCTGAAAACCGTTAAGCTTATGAACTTCAACATTACCAACGCAACCGGTGATGTTGTTGTAAAGGATGGCATTGCCAACCTGAGCGGTTTGAAGTTCAACATGCTTGGCGGTGCATTTGTTGTAAATGGAACATATGATACAAAAGATATAGCGCATCCTAAATATGACATGGGATTAAAGATCGACAACGTATCTATAAAAGAAGCATCCAGCGCTTCTTCACTTGTATCCACGTATGCTCCTGTAGCCGGTATGATGAGCGGAAATTTTTCTACTGATTTCAAGATTAGTGGTGAGCTGTTAAAAGATATGATGCCTAATATGGCTACCGTTAATGGAGGTGGATTGATCAAGATTGCACAAGCCGCATTGAAAGATTCCAAGATCATTTCCGGGTTAACTTCATTAACAAAACTGAATGATGCCAATGAAGTATCGATGAAGGATGTGTTGATGTCTGCTGCTATAAAAGATGGCCGCCTGAGTGTAAAACCTTTCGATGTTAAATTCGGAAACTATAAAACAACCGTCACCGGAAGCACAGGGCTCGATCAATCGATAGACTATACTTTGAAAATGGATGTACCTGCCGGTAAGCTTGGCTCTCAATTCAACAGCTTCCTCTCAGAAAAAGCCGGCATGAAGACCGATCCAAACGGAACGATTTCATTACCTATAACTTTGGGTGGTACAGCAACCAATCCTTCGTTTAAACTTGTTTCTTCTGAACAGAAAGAACAAGCTAAAGAAGCCGTGACAAACGCCGCAAAAGAGGAAGGCACCAAGGCTATTGAAAAAGCGGTGAAAGGCACGGAGGCAGAGAAGATTGTCGGTAATATACTCGGCAAGTCTTCATCAGACACAACGAAGACAATGACCAAAGCAGATTCTGCTAAAGCGCAACAAGTTGAAGATGCAAAGAGCCTTATAAAGGGTCTCCTTAAAAAGAAGAAGAATTAGATTTATACTTAGTATATATTGTTAAATGGTCAGGCAATACCTGACCATTTTTTTTGTAACCACAGTTATTCCCATTTCATCTTTGCCAATCCGGTATTCATCGGCAGGAATTGCTATTCATGTTTGTTTTGCACCCGACAGTAAAGGTTCTGCGTATTCAGGTAATCTCATAAGTCCAGCATGAAAGAAAACTACTACCACTCTTTACTGTTCGGCTTTTGATCTGCAATAGTGGTTTTGCTCAAGTGCAATGACCTCTATTGCTTCCACTTGCAAGAAGACCGCTTATGGCAAACTTGTCAGGAAGGATTAGCGTCAATTCGTTAGCAGTCAAAAATGAGAGGCCGTATACAACGGCTTCTTTTATTCCTCTGCTTTCTCTATATCTTCCAGATACTTCTTCAGATATTCTGCGTGATCTTTACCTTTATCCGTTGTAAAATCAGAACTGGTAATAGTGCCCCATGCTTCAAGTTTACCGGGGGTATATCCGCCACAAACGCCACGATACCAAGCACCTTCATATTCATCAAAGAATTTTACAACGTAGAATTTCTTTCGCTCACCTTTGTAGTCGTGCTCTGTTTTATAAACAATCTTTATCGGATAAGATACATCGTACGAATCGTATTCACCGCTCAGAAAGTCGTTGAATTCTCCCACCGCAAGACTATCCTGGTTAGCATACTTGGCCGGAAAATGTTGCTGTAAACCAAAGTCATTTAATGTCACATAAAAGTTTGTTCTGGTCTGAAGATTTTTTGCCAAGCTCTCCATCACAGCTTCATCCGGTTTTTGTTTTAACCGAAGCAATGTTGTTACTACCTGCGCAGTCAGGTTTGTATCATGTTGTCTGGCAAGTGCCAGAAGCGTTTCTATTACTTTAGGTGTTGGCTGATCGTATCCCGCTATTGCCACAATGTCGTCAAGGTATTTATAAGTTGAGTCTTTCAGATAAGTCTGGCTCTCGCTTTCCAAATCCTGCAGAATTATTTTTCTATAGGCAACCAGTTCGCCAAATGTCAGCGTTTTGTTTTTCAGTAGATGATTGACCAGCATGTATAAACCATTTTTATACTCGGCTGTCGGAAGGAGCTTTATCGTGCTAAGTAAAAATGATTTTTGCTCAGCCGAGTCTATCACATACGGGCTGAAGATTACATTATACTTCCAGCTATCTTCTTGTACGGGTTTGTGTTTAGGTAGAAGTTTAGCCAATAAAGCCAGGCTTTGCCTGTTGTTTATCTTGGACAATACTTTTAAAGCAGCATACTCCTGTGAAGGATTTGCAACAAGCAAAGGGAATATTCTTTCAATAAAAGAAATTGATCGCCCTGATTTCAGGTTAGCCAGAGCATCCAGCATTACCTCCTTACGATTATGTTCAGGTTCACGATCATCTGAATATATTTTCGTGATCAGGCTCTGCAACGTCTCGAGATCACTCTCTTTAAATTCGTAGCCACTAAAAAATTTCTTCGCTTTCTTCCATACCGATGTGTCGGGGCTGACTATATCTTTCAGCAGTAAAGATTTTTTATCGGCCAGCAGATCGCCTGGTGGTTGGCCAACAAAGCGGAAGGAATGAAAGAAGTGATTCGCGGTTTCACCTTGTATATCCTCTGGCGGAAGAAAGGTGAACAAAGTATAGCCGAAGAGACCGCGTACAAATGTAACGATGCGAAACTGGAAGTGATTTTTACCTTGTGTCATGATCACATCTTTTGCGGGGCGCCCATCTATCATTACATCGCGTTCCTGTATAACAGAATCGCCTCTAAGCTTATAAGCATTTACACGCGCATCCAGCACAGCCGTATCGCTCTCAAACTGATCATATATCGAATACTTTTCAATAGCGAGCGAGTAATTATTGCTGCTGTTTATATCCTGACCATAGTATACCAACATGTTGGTGCCTGAAGAATTATCTTCTTCCTGTGTTGGCTCTGTAGGGAAATCTGCTTTAAAGTAATTATCTGTCGATTGATAGTTTGTCCATTCCGGTTTCTTATAAGGAAGAAATTTGAACGACTTCATGAACTTTGTCAGATCGGCCCTTCTTCCTTCAGGAAAGAAACCGGTAACTATATAGGCACGGTTAGTACGGAGAATAACATTGATCTCCATTATACCGTCTTTCATTTTTGTAGAAAGTTTGCGCCCGGGAAATCCTTCAAACGTCATCGGCTGGATGAGTGATGGTTCCTGACCAATGCGTGCCACTGCCTCGCGTGTTACTTCGGTGAGGTATAGCGAATCATCGAGAATATTAAAGCCTACTGGAAATTCATTATAAATCACATAGGCCACCACCGATTCGGCAGTGACCATGTGAATATTTATTTTTATATCGATGCCCTCAGGTGTCTGGCGATTGACGGATGTTACCTGAGGTTCCGCAGGAAAGTCGGCAGAGAAAGCGCCTTTCTCGGAGACAAAAGTTTTCCATGGTTTTTGTGCCCATCCCCACTGACCAATCAGTATGAACAGCGCCAATAAACAGATACGCATGTATTTATAGAGCTGGGTTAGCTTACTTATCAGGAAAGTTGAATCTCTTCGCCTTCCTTGTTGAGGAACTTAAACTCCGTCACAGCCATAGATGAATCCATCACCAAAGTAACCCAACGCTTATATTTGAAATACCACCGCATACGCTGCGAAATCAAACCTTTGGTAAAGTAAGCATGCAGATAGGGATGCAATGCCAGCACCAGGTCTTTCTCGTTCTGTTTCACCAAAAGATGCTCTACATTCTTTTCGATAAGATCAGAAACCAATATAGAAGCTGTAATCTTACCGGTACCATTACAGGTAGGACAAACTTCTTTGGTGGTAATATTCATTTGCGGGCGTACACGCTCGCGTGTGATCTGCATTAATCCGAACTTCGACAGCGGCAGCACAGTAGATTTTGCTTTGTCTTCTGCCATCTCATCTTTCATGGTTTTGTAGATGAGTTTCTTGTTGTCGAGGTTTCTCATGTCGATAAAATCGATCACGATAATTCCTCCCATATCCCGCAGTCGGAGCTGGCGTGCTATTTCTTTGGCAGCCTCCAGGTTAACAGAGAGTGCTGTTGTTTCCTGGTTTTCTTCGCGGTTAGATTTATTACCGCTGTTCACATCGATCACATGAAGGGCTTCGGTGTGCTCGATGATGAGATATCCACCACCTTTTAAACTTACGGTTTGACCAAATGCAGATTTGATCTGCTTCTCGATGCCGTAATGTTCGAAGATCTTGGCTTTACCAGTATATAACTTTACGATCTTCTCTTTGTCTGGCGCAATGCTGTGTACATACGCCTTTACATCTTCGTAAATCTTTTTGTCATCAACGTGTACATTGTCGAACGACTCGTTCAACATGTCGCGGAGCAAGGAAGATGTTTTGCTGATCTCGCCAATTACTTTATCGCGAGGATTGGCTGTAACCAGTCTGGCCATACCTTCTTCCCAGGTGTTAACCATGTTACGAAGGTCGCGGTCAAGCTCAGCTACTTCTCTTCCTTCCGCAACGGTGCGGATAATGACTCCAAAATTTTCAGGTTTAATGGATTGAATGAGCCGGAGTAGGCGTTTCCGCTCATCGCTGCTGGTAATTTTTTTTGATACGCTTACAGCATTGGAGAATGGCACCAATACCAGGTATCGACCAGCTAATGATAACTCGCAGGATAATCGAGGCCCTTTTGTAGAGATTGGCTCTTTAACAACCTGAACGGGTATTAATTGACCCTTGGTAAGCTGCTGGGTTATTTTACCATGCTTATCAATATCAGGTTCTGTGTTGAATTTGTCGAGCTTTCCACCATTGATCTTTTTGGCCCGAACGAGTTTGGTAAACTTCGAGAGTGAACTAAACTGTGGCCCCAGATCGAGGTAGTGCAAAAAGGCGTCTTTATCATAACCAACATCTATAAATGCTGCGTTGAGGCCCTGTACAACTTTTTTTACAGAGCCGAGATAAATGTCTCCTACTGAAAACTTGCTGCCTTCTTCCTCGTTATGGAATTCAACCAGCGTCTTATCTTTAAGAAGGGCTATACGACATCCGTCCTGAGTTGCACTAATTATTAGTTCGTTACTCAAAAGAACAAATAGTTAAGTAAAAAATGATGTGTATAGAAAGGCTGCTTGGTATAAAGCAGTGTAACCGGCGAAACCCGGTTACGGATTATTTCTTCTTATGTCTGTTCTTTCTAAGACGCTTCTTACGCTTGTGCGTTGCCATTTTGTGCTTCTTTCTTTTCTTTCCGCTTGGCATAGTATAAATGCTTTTAAAGTTTTTATCATCGCAACAGGCTGGTGCCCGAAACGATAGACAAGTGGGTTAAACAATTATTTTAAATCCTTCAGATACGAATCTACTGTAGCTTGCACAGACGGATCCTTATCCAGTTGTTTCACTTTTTCGAATTGTTCTTTCGCACGTTTCTTTTCGCCGGTGTTCATCAACGCAATGCCGAGTAGTAGTTGACCTTGCGTATGATTGGGATTTACCTTCACCAATTCTTCCAGCCGCTCGACAGCTTTGTCGTATTGGCCAGATTGAATCGAGAGCATGCCCATGTTGAACAGCGCCAGCTCATTTTTTGGATCATCGGACAGTACCTCTCTCAGCAACATAATACCCTGCATGGGGTTTGGTGAGCTGATATAGGTCATAGCCAGTTTCGTTTTTACATTCAGGTCTTTCGGATTTTCATCCAACACCTTTTTGTAAATCTCCTGCGCCTTGCCGGCAAGTTTTTCCTGCTTGCCCTGGTCTGTCGCGAAAGTGAAAGCCTGATAATAATTATCTGCGGCTTTAATCCATTTTTCCTTCGTGTTAAAGAACTTCGATGCCTCCTCTGCAAACCATGCTGCGCTGTCAAATTTGCCAGCAATCAGGTATAGGTTTGCCAAAGAGTCGGCAAAGATAGCATTTTTTTCTTTATCCGAACCTGTTTTGATCAGAACCCGAAGATGCGTGATGGAAGCAACCACTTCTTTAGGGGCGCTGGCATGTACATCCATATGCTTGGAAACCGAGTCTGCAGGCGTGGTTGTGGCCAATGGGCTATCGTTTTCCACTACGCTTTTCGGAAGCATGAATATTACAGTGATCAGCACTGCGCAGACCACAATCAATATAATTCGTGTCTTTAGCATTCGTTAATTCAGAACAGAAACGTATCGGTCAGTCATTATTAATCGACATCTTCCTCTTCTTCGCGAACTTTCTCAGCACTGTCGGCTAACAATTTTACTTTTTCGCTGTTCTTGATCTTGCTGACGAAAATTTTGGCAGGCTTAAAAGCAGGAACGTAGTGTTCGTCAATAACCAAAGCTGTGTTACGCGAAATGTTACGGGCGATTTTTTTCTTACGCTTTTTGTTTATGAAACTTCCAAAACCACGGATATAAATATTATTACCGTTCGACATTGAATTTTTCACCACGCTAAAAAATGCCTCTACTGATGCTGTTACATCTGCTTTGTCTACTCCGGTCTTTTCCGCGATTTCGTTGATGATATCTGCTTTGGTCACTGTGTTAGTATTTTTAAGTCGAAATTTTTTGGGTTGGCAAATTTATACGCCGGTCTTAGATTTAAAAATGAATATTGAAAAATTCTGATTATCAGGCTGATGGACAAGCGATATTTCTCTGATAAAGTCGTTGAATGGTATGAGCAAAATAAGCGCGATTTGCCCTGGCGCACTACACGCGATCCTTATAGAATATGGTTATCTGAAATTATTCTTCAACAAACGCGTGTTGTGCAGGGTCTTCCTTATTATTTAAGGTTCATTGAAAAATTCCCAACGGTAAGGGCACTGGCTTCTGCCGCCGAACAAGATGTACTGAGGCTGTGGCAAGGGTTGGGCTATTACACGCGTGCACGCAACCTGCATAAATGTGCCCGCGAAGTTGTGACACGCTATAATGGTGTGTTTCCTAACACCTTTGAAGAACTCAAAAAACTTCCAGGCATTGGCGACTATACCGCCGCTGCAATTGCATCCTTTGCTTACCAGGAGAAAGTAGCGGTTGTCGATGGAAATGTTTTTCGCGTGCTTGCGCGCATCTTTGGTGTAGATAAAGAAATAAACAGCCCGGAAGGCAAAAAATATTTTGCAACACTGGCCAATGAGCTTATCTCATCAAAAAATCCTGATCTCCATAACCAGGCGGTAATGGAGTTTGGTGCGTTGTTTTGCACACCAGTAAGTCCATCGTGCGATCAATGTGGCTTCTCTAAAACATGTTTTGCTTCACAGAAGAATCTACAGGCATCGCTTCCGGTAAAGGCTAAGGCTAAAGCAGCAAGGCCCCGTTATTTCTATTACTTCGTTTTTCGAAAAGGAAAATCGCTGCTTATGAAAAAGCGTGATGAAAAAGACATCTGGCATGGCCTTTATGATTTTTATCTGGTGGAGAAAACTAAATCTACCGATGCTATCAAGATTATGAAGGAAAATGCTTGGTTAAAAGATTTTGTGAAAGAGGCACGGGTAAGTTCCAAAAAATATAAACACGTTCTCAGTCACCAGATCATTCATGCCACTTTTATATCGATTGAGCATGATAAACAAGCTTCTAAAGCTTTGAAATTCTATACACCCAAACAGATTGCTGCGCTTCCCAAGCCTGTGCTGATCACGCGTTTTCTTGAAGATGAGGAGTATTGATGGCGTACTATTTTATGTTTGTTTAGAAGTCATTAAGTGGTAAATTAAATTTCAGATTTTAATCTTTCACCGGCTTTGCATTTTTAGCTTTGCAGATTGCGCGTGAATTTATGCGAGCCATTTTTGAAGATTGTCTTCATCGACTTCAGTAATTCTTAAGAGAGTAAAAAATTAAATAACAATAATATGTCAGGTGTAAACAAAGTAATTCTCGTAGGCCGTTTGGGCAAAGATCCGGAAGTAAGAAATCTTGATAATGGCGCAGTGGTTGCAAACTTCAGCATTGCTACATCCGAAAGTTATAAAGACCGCACTACAGGTGAGAAGAAAGAAATAACAGAGTGGCACAACATTGTGCTGTGGAGAGGCCTTGCAGAGATTGCACAGAAATATCTTCGCAAAGGCGATATGGTTTTTATTGAAGGAAAACTTCGCACACGTTCATGGGAGAAGGATGGTGTTACCCGTTATACAACAGAAATAGTTGGCGACAACATGACGATGCTTACCCCTAAAACAGGCGGAAGCGGCGGTGGTGAATATTCTTCGGCACCAGAGCGAAGCACATCCGAAAGCATGCGCACCAGCGCTCCTGTTGATAACAGTACAGATGATCTTCCTTTCTAAGAATTTTTAAATCTGAAGCATTCGGGTAATGATTGAGAGGCAGGCAGCACAAGATGTAAACAGGATTGATACATCGACAGAGTCATATAATTTCAAGAGAAATAAAAAACGCTCACGTATAAATAAGACGCATGTAGCATATATACTTATGCTGGCAGGTTTCTTTCTTATAGCATCATGCACACGCGATTATTTGCCAAAGCCATTAGGCTATAACCGTCTCGAATTGCCACCACCTGTCTATCAGCCATTACCCGATTCGCTTCCTTATTCGTTCGAGTATTCAAAATATGCTTCATTGCTACCCGATACATCGAACATTCGTGAACGCTATTGGATAGAAGTATATTATCCGACATTAAAAGCGAATGTTCACGTTACGTACAAGCGCATCAATCACAACGACAAGTTGTTGAAAGAATTTCTGGATGATGCCTATACGCTAACAGCCAAACACCAGATCAAAGCCTACGCTATCAATGAGGCTATTACAAAAACACCCAGCGGAAAAACGGCTGTGATTGCAGAGCTTGAAGGAGAGGTACCAAGCCAGTTTCAGTTTACGGTAACAGATTCGTCCAAAAATTTTCTGCGCGGCGCGCTCTACTTCAACACCCACGTAGCGAACGACTCTCTGGCTCCCGCCATTGAGTATATGAAAAAGGATATTATGCACATGATCAACACGCTTGAATGGAAGGATAAGTAAATATTAAACTACGCGAACCACATGAAGCTTCCGTTCACATTTCTGTTTATGCTTTTCTGCTCGATTGCGTTCAGCCAATCCATTAACCTGTTTAATGGAAAAGATCTTACTGGCTGGCAGGTATATGGCACTGAGAAATGGTATGTAGAGAAAGGTGAATTGATCTGCGAAAGCGGACCCGATAAGCAATATGGATATCTGGCCACGAATAACACCTATAAAAATTTTGAGTTAACGGTTGAGTTCAAACAGGAGTCGAACGGCAACAGCGGAGTTTTTTTTCATTGTTCGATTGAAGGAACCAAGATCAGCGGCTGGCAAGCCGAGGTTGCACCCATAGGGAAACACACCGGTGGTATATATGAATCGTATGGACGCGGCTGGTTGATGCAGCCGGGTGCAGAAAAAGAAAACTATTTAAAAGAAGGAGAATGGAACCGGATGATCGTTCGGGTAGAAGATAATCTGGTAACAACATTTCTCAACGGTCATCCTATGATAACGCTGACTGATGAGAAAATAGGAGCCAGCACTGGAAAAATAGCACTCCAGATCCACGATGGCGGTGGTGTGAAAGTTCGCTGGCGGGTAATACAGCTAAAACAACTCTAGCAGAAAACCACTCAATGTGTTTTCTTTTCCTGCAGGCTTCTTGAATAGCTCAATATGTTGAGTATTGTTGACGCTGCAGGCTGAAGTTGCGCACCCTCTAAGGTTCGAAACGTTTCAGATAGCTCATTGAAGAGTGCTCTTAGTTCGCCATCGCAAGCCAAGGCTTTATCAATCGCCTTGCTCTCCGTCTCCGTAGTCTCGTGGTATAAATACCTGATCAAGTCCGTTTGCGTAAAAGTTTTTATCATAGGCTCTGTATTTGATCATCTTCTTACGCAGGTTTATCAGCGCATATCGCATTCTTCCCAGAGCAGTGTTTATACTTACTCCGGTGCGATCGGCGATCTCCTGAAAGCTCATTTGCAGATAATGCCTCATAATCAGCACTTGCTTTTGCTCGGCGGGTAATTCTTTAATATAGTCGCGCAGCTTTGAGCGCGTATCGCGAAATACCTGTTTGTCTTCCATAGACTCTTCTGCAAACTCCAATGAGTTAAAAACGCGGCTGCCGTCTTCCAGTACGATCTCCGGATAGCGTTTATCTTTCCGGAAATGATCAATGGCCAGGTTGTGGGCAATCCTGCTTATCCATGGAAGGAATTTTCCCTCTTCGTTATACCGTCCTCCACGGATGGTATTTATGGCTTTCACGAAAGTTTCCTGTAGTAAGTCTTCAGCTGTATACCTATCTTTTACGATCAGGTAAATAGCTGTATAAAGTTTGGACTTGTGTCGGTGCAGGAGCGTTTCGAAAGCTTCTTCGTTACCGGTTTGATAGAGCGACACGAGTTGGCTGTCGCTGAATCTGCTGTCAATCATTCTGTCTCACATTTAGGTAACGTAGAGGTCTCGCTCGATATTGTAATGGGGTTTGTGTTAGAATTGGTTTGAAAAGATAGAAAGATTCTGAATCAGCGCAAAAAATTTTTAAAAAATTCTTGCCTCTCATATAAATTCTTTAGCTATTTGCCCGCAGAAATTGTGTCACAATTCGCAGTATGGCCCCAAGCAAGAAAAAAGTTATCAAGAGCCTCGAAAATCTTTCCGAAGATTTAAAAGAGTTGGTGCAGGATCAATATCCCAATGGATATGAGAGCAGCATTACGCGCATCACCAATGCTAAAAAAGAACCGATCTTTGTTTTCCCACTTGAAACAGAAGATGCAACATACCTGGTAAAGGTACCTGTTACTAAAAACAGTGAAGGTGAATACGATCTTGACTCAACACCGAACAAGGACGAGTTTGATGCAGACGCTGGCGGTGGTGGAGATGATTTTGAGTCATCTGATGACTATGGTTCCGGTGGTGGCAACGATGATGATGATTATGATGAGGGTGGTAAAGGTGGCCGTGAAGCCAGTTATGATCCTGACTTCGATAGCTAGTCTAAATCTTTAGCACGATAAAATTTTACGATAGGAAAGGAACACCATCTGCCCGGATGGTGTTTTTCTTTTTTCAATTCGGAAAGCCGTTGCTTCTGAATTTTTTAACGAGGAAAGATTGTTTACTTTGAATTACTAAAAAAGGAGAACCCCGTGAGCCAGGCACTATCAGCAAACGATACATTTCTTGACGAACTCAATCCCAAAGAATACATCATCATCAAGCGGGCCAGAGTTAACAACCTCAAAAATCTGAGTGTTGCTATTCCGCGTAACAAGCTGGTGGTTATTACCGGTCTCTCCGGCTCGGGCAAATCTTCGCTTGCCTTCGATACTTTGTTTGCTGAAGGGCAGCGCATGTACGTTGAAAGTCTGAGCTCGTATGCCCGACAGTTTTTGGGACGTATGGAGAAGCCCGAAGTAGACTACATCAAGGGTGTATCGCCGGCCATTGCCATCGAACAAAAAGTAAATACGCGTAATCCCCGCTCTACCGTAGGCACAACGACAGAGGTATACGACTATCTGAAATTACTCTTTGCCCGCGTTGGTAAAACATACTCTCCCATTAGCGGGAAGGAAGTAAGAAGAGATACTGTTACCACGGTGGTTGATAGCATAAACAAACTTCCTTCAGGAACACGTGTAATGATTGCGTGCCCGCTGCACATTAAGAAAGGGAGAAAACTTGTAGATGAACTCAATCTTCTGCTAAGCAAAGGTTTTGCGCGGATACTCGTTAACGGCGAAGTAAAATTTATAGAAGAACTCATCGGTACCGAAGCGGAAGGAGCCAAAAAGAAAAAGGCCGTAAAGATTGAAGGTGAGATTGAGATACTGATCGATCGTGCCAGTGTAAATCCGGAGGATGAAGACACTACGTTCAGAATTTCTGATTCTGTGCAGACAGCTTTCTTTGAAGGTGAAGGCGACTGTATCGTATACGCAGAAGGTCAAAAGAAATTACAATTCACTGACCGCTTCGAACTCGATGGCATGAAGTTTACTGAGCCATCGATCAATTTTTTCAGCTTCAACAATCCATATGGCGCATGTCAGACCTGCGAAGGCTTTGGTAAAATTCTGGGTATAGATGAAGACCTCGTGATTCCAGATAAATCTCTTTCGGTATACGAGGGTGCCATTGCTCCGTGGCGAAGCGAAACGATGGGCGAATGGCAGAAGCCTCTGCTGAAGAACGGTATTAAATTCGATTTCCCGATTCATCGTCCCTATAACGAACTTACTAAAAAGCAACAGGAGCTGTTATGGGAAGGCAATGAATACTTCGATGGTATAAATGGTTTCTTTAAATATCTTGAATCAAAAACCCATAAGATTCAATATCGTGTAATGCTGTCGCGCTACCGTGGAAGAACAAACTGCCCGGATTGCAAAGGCACGCGACTTCGCAAGGATGCACAGTATGTAAAAATTTCCGATACATCCATAACCGACATTGTGTTGCTACCAATCGAAGATGCATTGAGCTTCTTTGAAAAATTGAAGTTACCAACGCACGATCAAAAGATATCGGAACGAATATTAACCGAAATCCGCTCGCGCCTGGAGTATCTTACGAAAGTAGGATTAGGCTATCTTACCCTGAACCGCATTACCTCTACATTATCCGGTGGCGAATATCAGCGCATTAAACTGGCCACATCACTGGGTAGTGCACTGGTGGGTTCCATGTATATATTGGATGAACCCAGTATAGGCTTGCATCCCAAAGACACCGACCGCATGGTAAGTGTTTTGAAAACACTGCGCGACCTGGGCAACACCGTAATTGTGGTAGAGCATGAAGAAGAGATTATGCGTGCTGCCGATCAGATTATTGATATAGGACCTGACGCAGGCAGTCATGGTGGCGAGCTTGTATTTCAGGGAACGTTAAAAGATGTAAACGGAAAAGTAAAATCGCATACTACCGATTATCTGAGCGGCCGCGAAGAGATTGCGATACCATTGGTAAGAAGAAAGTGGAAAGATTCGGTTACCGTATTTGGTGCTCGTGAGAATAACCTGAAGAACCTTACGGTAAAGTTTCCATTGGGTGTGCTTACTGTTGTTACGGGAGTAAGCGGTTCCGGTAAATCCACACTGATCAAGAAAATAGTATATCCTGCTATCGGGCGGTTGAATGGATCGGTTGCAGAGTCGCCAGGTAAATATGATAAGCTCGAAGGCGATTTTCAGAAGATCACGCAAGTGGAGTTTGTCGATCAAAATCCGATTGGTAAATCTTCGCGATCAAACCCCATCAGTTATGTAAAAGCATACGATGCTATTCGCAATTTGTATGCAGATCAGCCTCTTGCCAAACAGCGCGGTTATAAACCATCGCATTTCTCTTTCAATGTGGAAGGCGGCCGCTGTGAAACATGCGAAGGTGAAGGTGAAATTCGTGTAGAGATGCAATTTATGGCTGATATCTTTTTGAAGTGCGAGAGCTGCCATGGCAAACGATTCAAACAAGAGATCCTGGAGATTGAATATAACGGCAAAAACATAGCCGATATACTTGACATGACTGTTGAGGACGGCCTCGAATTTTTCCGCGATAAGAAAGCGGTCTATGATAAGATACTTCCTTTGAGTGAAGTGGGCCTTGGGTATGTTAAACTTGGTCAATCATCCAACTCGTTAAGTGGTGGAGAAGCACAGCGTGTAAAGCTTGCTTCGTTTCTTGGTAAAAATTCGCAGGAAGGTCACATACTCTTTATCTTCGATGAGCCTACTACGGGTCTTCACTTCCACGATATATCTAAACTGCTGAAGGCAATCAATGCTCTGGTTGATCAGGGGCATAGCGTGATGGTGATTGAACACAACCTTGAAATCATTAAATGTGCTGACTGGATTGTTGATCTTGGGCCCGAGGGCGGAGAGAAAAAAGGTGGCACTCTTATGTTTGAAGGTACACCGGAAGAGATGGTAAAAAAAGGCAAAGGATATACGGCTGAGTTTCTGAGAAAGAAACTGACTCAATAGGGCGGTGGTATATTGACTGTTAATTTCTTATAGTAAACGGTTGGCACTTACAGCGTGCTACACCGTCATTCCGAACAGGCCGGTATAAAAGCCGATCACAATCGCCACAACGATTCCCAGTACGAGTAAAATTTTACGCTTTGTTAACATTACTTCCAGGGTCATGCTCTATTTGACACAAAAGGTATGGCGAAAGTTGTATGCTTTAAAAATTAATTTGACCATCCGGAACATTCATTGAGTGAATTGTCATAAATCATGGATGAGCCGGTAAAGTAATTATCGTGTTAAACCGGGTGCAATGCGATTATCCCTCCTTATAAATCCAGAAGTTTATACCGATTCCGGCTGCTTTCTTGCTATTTTACGAAGTTATCGCCTTACTAAGTCAAGGCACTTTGTTGGGAAAAGCTACTTTTACATCATAATAAACTGGCTGTTTTCGAGACTTATTACTTTTTTATATCACTCTCCCTTTGAAAGTATACTTATTTAACTTTTTTTCAGGCTGAGAAACCTACGCACCCTGAAGAAGGTTGAAATCTTTACAGAAGAAGGGAATGAGTTATATCACCGCCATTGGCACGGCAAATCCTCCGCATCGCTTTAGTCAATCGACCATTGCCAGGTTTATGGAAAAGTCCATGAACCTCAATGCTGCCGATAGCCGAAAGCTTCATACTATATTTAGAGCAAGTGGTATCGACTATCGCCACACGGTATTGGACGACTATGGAAAGGAGGATTCGTTCTCATTTTACCCCAATACACCGAATCTCGAACCGTTTCCTTCTACTGAAAAAAGACTGCTTGCATTTCGCGAGCATGCATTGGGTATAAGTCTAGCAGCCGTGCGAAATTTACAGGGCTCTGTTCCCTCTTCTGCTTTCCGAACTGAAGAAATTACGCACCTGATTGTGGTGTGCTGCACTGGTATGTATGCACCTGGCCTTGACATAGAGCTTGTGCAGGAACTGGCATTACCCTCTACTATACAACGCACCAGTATAACTTTTATGGGTTGCTATGCGGCCTTTAATGGCTTGAAGGTAGCCGATGCTTTTTGCAAGGCAGATCAAAAAGCCAAAGTACTTATTGTTTGTACAGAGCTTTGCAGCCTCCACTTTCAACGGCAGCCAACGGATGACAATCTGCTGGCCAATGCACTTTTTGCCGATGGCTCTGCAGCGCTTTTGGTAGAAGCTGCTCCCGCCAGAAAGAGCTTAAGGATAGAGGCCTTTCACAGTGACCTGGCCCCCGAAGGAAAACACGATATGGCCTGGAGTATAGGCGATCTTGGCTTTGAAATGAAGCTCTCCACCTATGTGCCTGATATCATTCGAGGCGGTATACGTGACCTGACCAATTTATTGCTCGCACGTGCCAAGAACAATAGTAAAGGTATACGTCACTTTGCTATACATCCCGGGGGTAAAAAGATACTTGAAGCTATTCAGCAGGAGCTTGGCATAACCGAAGAGCAGAATAGACATGCTTATACTGTGCTGAAGAACTTCGGCAATATGTCTTCTCCTACAGTATTGTTTGTGTTGAATGAAGTTTTCAAAAATGCCTCCGGTACCGACAATGATGAACAAGTGCTGAGCTTTGCATTTGGACCTGGTCTTACGCTGGAAAGCATGCTGCTCAAATTTGAGATATACGATGCCTGATTTCTCACAGCGCTCAAGCGACCTGGAAATTATGGACGACCTCAACTGCTCGGGTGAGGTGGTTGATCAAACGCTGCGTGAGTTGGAATTCATTAACACATGGCTCGGAGGTAATCAGGTAACTATTGATGCACTGCAAAAACTTATCGGAAAAAACGGCACAGCAAAACCTATACACATTGCCGATCTTGGTTGCGGTGGTGGTGATATGCTGCGGCTCATTTACCATTGGGCTTTACGAAATGGTATACCGGTGGTGCTAACGGGTATAGATGCTAACCCGGGCATTATAGCGTTTGCTAAAACCAATTTGAAGGAATTGCCCCAGATACAGCTACAGGCAATTGATATCTTCTCCGAAGAGTTTCGCGCTATGAAATTTGATGTGGTCATCGGTACATTGTTCTATCATCATTTCAGTGATGATCAGCTCTCCGTTTTTTTCAGACAATTGTCGCAGCAGGTAACAACGGGTTTTATCATCAATGACATACATCGGCACCCACTGGCATTTTATTCTATTCGGTTGTTGACCCGGTTATTCTCAAAATCTTCCATGGTGAAATACGATGCCCCTCTTTCTGTACTTCGCGCCTTTACAAAGAAAGAGCTGACAACAACGTTAAATAAAGCATCGGTACAAAAGTTCTCCATTCAATGGAAGTGGGCTTTTCGCTGGCAGGTAATTGCCAGATCTGCTAATCAATAGTTGATATCTTTTCAACCCATGATGTATATACTCAAACTATATATACTCTTGTGGAGACATAAAAAAAGGATCAGAAAATTCCTGATCCTCTATTTGTTATTTATAATGCTTTAGGCGGAGTATCTCGTCTTTCTTTAGGAAGCGCCACTCACCACGGCTGAGGTCTTTTTTATCAAGCCCTGCATATACCGAGCGGTCGAGCTTTACTACCTGGTATTCGAGCGATTCGAATATTCTTCTTACCACGCGGTTCCATCCTATATGCAATTCCACGCCTACGGTTCTGCCATCCTCCGAAATGATAGCGAGATCATCTACCATCGCTTTACCTTCTTCCAACTGTATACCTTCTGATATCTTCTGGAAGTCTGCTTTGGTTAGCGGGCGATCCAGTTCCACCTTGTATATTTTCTTAACGTTATACGAAGGGTGCATCAGTTTATCGGCAAGATCGCCGTCATTGGTAAGCAGTAACAATCCGGTTGTGTTGCGGTCTAATCGACCTACAGGATATATACGTTCTTTGATGTGATTGCCTAACAGATGCATTACTGTATTACGCTCTTGCGGATCTGCTGTAGTAGTGAGATAACCTTTCGGCTTATTGAGCAGAACATATACAGGCTTTTCTGCTCTTAGTACTTTGCTTTCGTAGCGAACTTCATCGCCCGGATTTACTTTATATCCCAACTCTGTTATAGTGGTTCCATTTACCGAGATAAGTCCCATAGTAATGAGTTCATCGGCTTCGCGTCTGGAGCAAACACCACTGTTGGCTATGTAACGGTTAAGGCGAATTTTTTCTGTTTGTGCCGGGGCATCATCGTACGACTGCGCGGCATCCTTGCTGCGGCGCCCACCTGTAGTTCTTCGTCTGCTAGCAAATCCTCGTGAAGAATCTTCCTCCGAAGATCTTTTCTTGAACGGTCTGTCGCTTGATGACTCACGCGATGATTCTCCTGAATCGTCACGCCGTTTTGAACGGAACGGCTTGTCAAAATCCTTACTGTCCGAGCGCTTGAATGATCTCTCACTGGGTTTATCAAATGACTTGCGGGAAGATTCTCCGGAGTCGTCACTGCGCTTGGAACGAAATGACTTATCCTGCTCTTTATTTCCCGCACGCTTAAATGATCTGTCGCCTGAGCTATTAAATGACTTGCGAGGCGACTCCCCTGATTCATTTCCACGCTTTGAGCGGAATGGTTTATCAAAATCTTTACCGCCTGTACGTTTGAATGGCTTGGCAGCACGCTCACCTCTAGTCTCGGATGAATCTTCTTTTTTACCGGTAAAGTATTTTTTACCTGGCTTTGAAAATGCCGATGAGCGTCTGGGAGCAAACTCCTCTCCTGATTTTTTGCTGAATGATTTTCCAGGGGTATCTCTTCTTGCTGGTTTACCTGGTCCTTTCGCAGACGCATCGCGGCCACCTTTTGATGTTCTGCCGCCTGGCCGTGCTGCATTATTACTACTGCGACCTTGCGATCTTCCTGAACGATTATTGCTCTTGTTGTGGCTGGGCATCTGTTTCTTTTAGGTCTGTATTCTCTCCGATTGTACTTACATCGCCTGTAAACTCTTTAGGCACTGGCAGCTCTGCCAAGTCATTGATACCAAAGTACTCCATGAACTTTGGTGTTGTGCCGTATAACATTGGGCGGCCGATGCTGTCCGCTTTACCGGTAATTTCTATAAGGCTTTTGTCCAGCAGTTTTTGAACAGCATAGTCGCAGTTTACACCGCGTATATTTTCAATCTCTGTTTTAGAGATAGGCTGCTTGTACGCAATGATGGAAAGTGTTTCCATGGCAGAAGTTGACAATCGTTTTTTAGATTGTTGCTTCAGCATGATACCAATGCTTGCCTGATAAGCAGGCTTGGTGAGAAACTGGTATCCGCCTCCTGCTTTGTACAGCTGGAATGAGTACTCATCGGCTATATATTTTTCTTCAAGTCGTTGTATAGCCCCGGCAATGTCTTCGTCCGGAACGTCTGCGTTGAACATTTCGGAAAGACAGGTTTTTATATCAACCACTTTGATTGGGCCTGGCGAACAAAAGATCAGCGCCTCAATATGATTTTGTAAGAAGTCCACGGTGTTCTGTGTTAGTGACTAAAGATAACTCTATTTTAAAATCTTTGGAGACAAAAATCCCCTCTGTTTGAGAGGGGAAGCTTGTTAATCCTGTTGCATCATTTTGGCTTCAATTGACTGTGTGGTGTGCGGCACTGCTATCAATCGCTCTTTTGGTATCAGCTTTCCTGTTACGGAGCAAATGCCATACGTACCATTCTTAATACGCACCAGGGCGTTTTCCAAATTGGTTATATACTTTTGCTGACGTGCTGCCAATTGGCTGAGGTTTTCTTTCTCTGCAGTTTCGGCACCATCTTCCAGCACTTTGGTATTTCCGCCAGAAGTGGCATCAGTACCCTCATCGTTATTGCGATTCAGCGTATCTTTTAAAATTTTATACTCTTCTTTCGCTTTGTCGAGCTTACGGTTAATGAGTCCTTCAAACTCCTTCAATTCTTCTTCAGAATATCTTGTTCTTTCATCACTGGATGCTACACCTTGTGCAGGCTTGTGAGCAATCGGTCTCTGGTTCGGCACGGGGAAAATATTTAATTGTGGAGGAGCGGGTTTTGATGCTGCTGTTATTGGCTTTGGTGGAGCCGCCACTGTTTTCTCTGTTTTTTTAGGAGCAACTTTTTCAGCCTTCTCTATTTTTCTTTCTACTTGTTCTACTTTCTTCGGGACAGGTGCTGCTGCTACTTTTTTGGGAGCCTCTTTTTTGGCTACTACTTTTTTAGGTGCCGGCGCTGTTTTTTTGGGAGGAGCTTTTTTTGCCACAACTTTTTTGGCCGGTACTTTCTTCGCTTTTGGAGGGGCAGCCTTCTTTACCTTAGCTGCAGGTTTCGCCTTAGCTGCCTTTTTAGCAGGTTTAGCGCTGGTCTTTTTATTCTTAGCCATATGGTTTTTTTCCCGTTTGGTAAAAGATGCGCAAAATTATGCGCTGACACACGAAAACAAAAAATATTGTCTAATTAATTCCCGAATCGCATTATAGCAGCAAATACCTACCTTTCCTAATCATTAACCCAATCTTATGAAAAGAATTTTACCCTGTTTTCTCCTGATAACAGGTATGGCCTGCAGCAATAGCACTGATAAAACCTCCTCGCTGGAAACAACTGCCGGACCTATAACGCTGGTGATACACGGCGGCGCTGGCACAATAAAACGTGAGAATATGACTCCCGAACGTGAGGCCGCGTATCATGCAGCATTACAGCAGGCACTCGACAGTGGCTATACCGTATTGGAACGTGGTGGTAAAAGTCTGGATGCAGTGATAGCAGCGATCAAAGTAATGGAAGATTCTCCGTTGTTCAACGCCGGTAAAGGAGCCGTATTTAACAGTGAAGGTAAGAATGAGCTCGATGCTTCGATTATGGATGGAAGCAACCTGATGGCTGGTGCCGTGGCTGGAGTTACTACTATAAAAAATCCGATCACAGCAGCTTATGCTGTAATGACAAAATCAGAACACGTGATGCTGATCGGTGCAGGTGCAGAGAAATTTGCCCGTGAACAAAACCTGCAGACTGTAGATCCATCATACTTCTTCGATTCGCTGCGCTATAAACAATGGATCAAAGCCAAAGAAGCTGAGACTGAAAAAGACAAGACCGCTGCAGAGATCGATCCTTATATTAAAGATAAAAAATTTGGTACCGTAGGAGCGGTTGCTTTAGACAAGTTTGGAAATATAGCAGCAGGTACATCAACCGGTGGCATGACAAACAAAAAATATGGTCGTGTGGGAGATGCTCCGATTATAGGAGCCGGCACCTATGCCGATAATACTTCATGCGGAGTTTCATCAACGGGATGGGGCGAATATTTTATACGACTTGCCGTAGCACATGATATAGCGGCATTGAAAAAATACTCCGGACTTTCTCTACAACAAGCGGCTGATAGTGTTGTGATGAAGAAGGTGCCAGCACTCGGTGGAGACGGTGGCATTATAGCGCTCGACCGGCAAGGGAACGTTTCCATGACGTTTAATACGGCTGGTATGTATCGTGGGTATATCAAGAAGAGAGGTGAAGGAAAAACCTTTATCTACAAGGATTGACCGATTTATAAAGATTACTTCAAACAGGCTGAGTTTGAGGCAGCTATAGAACCCTCCTGTAAAGTTATCCCTGTTATATATTCGCGATTAAATTGCTCGTCTCACGACTATATATTGTTGAAACAAAATGCCAGCCGGATTGTCCTTCGTTCCAAATTGGAAAGAACTAAAGATCCGGCCGGCAGGTTCTCACTTATCTATCTAGTTACCACTCTGCATATACTCTTCCGTGTGGTCTTTGTTGATCCAGGTATACAGGGAAATCATCATCGTAATAATTTACATTTACCTGCGCTGCCCGATATATATCTACACGATCCATACAAACAGGTCTGTTAACACTCACCGTCCAGTTTCTTCCTGAGAATGAAATAAATACCTGGCGGTGGCAATCGTAGTATACATCATAGTCGCGGTAGTATACATAGCGTGGGCGATCATAATAGTAATGATTCACGACTCTTGGTGCGGGAGCAGGACAGTAATGATGATATACCACTACATCTCTTCGATCGTGACGATCATAATGATCACGATAATCATGTCGGTCACGGTCATAATCGCGGTCATGGTTTCCATGTCCATAGCCGTTTCCCTGACCACCGCGATTATTATCGTGTTGATTGTGATCATGACCTCTTCGCTGTGCCTGTGCTGTTGTTACGGCTGCTATCAGAAACATTACCAGGGTTGCCTGTAAACCTAATCTTGTTTTCATATTTCAGGTTTTAAATATACCTGTCTGGTGTAAGGCAAACGCAATGCCAATTGCCGTTATCGCAGCAAGTGGCTGTTCTCTAGTAAATTATAAAATCATAGTGCAGTTTCATTCTTTTTCAACGTAGCGAGATATTCTACGAGATCAACCAGTTCCTGCTCGCTCATGGTAGCCTGCAGGTTAGAAGGCATCAGCGAACTTTCCAGCTTTGTTCTGCTGGCTATATTTTCCTTCAACACAGTTTGTTGATTGCTCATATACTGCATATCGATTTTGTCTTCCGTTTCTGAAACAATTCTTCCAAAAGCCGAAGAGCCATCGTGCAGCTTTATGCGCCAGGCTTCATAGCCAAAACTAATGCCCTGATCAGGATAAAGAATGGCAGTATATATACCTTCCTTCGGTAGCTTATCACCTATCTCACTCAGGTCTGGACCGAAACTTACTCCCACATTGTTTACCCGATGGCAGGCACTGCAAATCGTTTTGAAAACTTCTTTTCCTTTTGCAGCTTCCCCGTGTTTACCCAATAATACAGACACTGTTGGCAACGATGCTCCTTCTTTACTGCCGGGCAGTCGCAAGTATTTAGCGGCCTCCTCGCGAAGTGTCGCGCGCCATGCTGTTTGAAATACGCCAGCCGCTGCAGCCTGTAGTGTGATCGGAATTTTTTTCTCTTTGGCCAGTGCCAATAACCTGTCTTCAGATTCCCATGGGCCACCAAATGTTTTTACTGCCAGCTTTCGCAGTTCCATTTCTTTCGAAGTGTCCATCATCACGCGCTCCATAATAGCAATAGCTTTGGTATCGTACATATAGGGCTGCAATGCTTTGATCATGGCTTGCGCTTCATCGCGATCAGAAGTATTTAGCACGCGATTGATCAGGTCTATACGATTCCAGTCGAGCAGTGCTTTGATGGATTCTTTTCCCTTTGCACTATCCGGATACTGTATACTCAGTTGAAGAAGGTCCTGGGCACGATCCTGCAACTTGAAAGAAGATACCAGCTCAACAAATTCCAGTTTGCCTTTGTATCGATCCAATACTTTGTTCAATGCCTGTTTGATCGGCGGGGTTATGTTCAATTTGGATGCATCGATGTGTTTGAGTGCATACAACACCTTATCACCTTGCGTGTGCAGAACAAGTTGTGAAAGTACATCTTGTTTCGACCCGTCTTTATGAAAATCGAAAGCTCTGTAATACCGTAACATCGCTTTGTCATCTGAAGCTTTAATAAGTTCTGCCAATAGTGGTATGGCCGCACGGCTTCGGCTGCGCCACACAATATCGCTGTTGGCAGGTGTGTTCCATCTATTTCCTACTTTCTTTTTCCAGGAGTTAAAGTATAAATCTTCTGTAACGGAGGCACCGATGCCTAATGCTTCAAGATACCAGCGATCTTTACCATCGTACTGCAATGCGAGTTGTGTCCACAGATCAGCAGCTTCCGGTGTTGCGTTTCCGCGAAGCGCCAATGCTATTTCCCTTCTTACCTGTGCGGTCGAATCATTTACCAGCGGCCTCACAAGAGGAAGTATATCTTTCTTCAGCAACCTGGCAACGCGAATGCCTTCGATGCGGATGTTACTTTGCGGATCGGCAAGTGCCTGTGCTATATAGTGGTCACCTTTTGTTTCGAGTCTTGCCAGGAGCCAAAGTGCCTGCGCACGATGTCTCACATTATCAGATTTCCAGAGTTTTAATAAAGCACTTTCTGCTTTGTCCTGCATGGCAGCAATGGCCGTCCAGCCGATATAGCGCGTTGCCGGGTTAGGACTAAGCAAAGCTTTTACCGCACCATCCGGTGACGTAACATCAACAGCAGGAATGGTATAGGAAGCTTTTGGTTTTGCTATACGGTATATTCTTCCCCTATCCAGATCTTCCATTTGGTGGCCGCCTACACCCGGATCATACCAGTCTGCCACAAATAAAGATCCATCGGGCGCTACGGTTACATCTGCCGGACGAAACCACTGATCTTTCTGACCTTCGAGTATATTTACAATAGTAGCTTTATAACCAGCTCCATCATTTTGTACGGGATATGAACGCACTACATTATGACCGGGCTCCGCGTGAATAATCTGTCCATAAAAGGAAGAAGGCAACATATCACCTTCATACATCGTGATACCAGTTGGCGATCCGGCACCCGATTGTAAAAGATTAGGAACCACACCCGGATCATTTAAATGCCAATGGCGCAATGGAATTTCTTTTTCCATGTTGGTTCTTCGCTTGTGCCAGCTCGCTCCCGTCATTTCATCCTTATAGCCGAAGTTGCCATGCTCCATTACATAGTTAATGCGTGTGGCTTTATTACCATCGTCATCATTATCCGATTGCCAGATTGTTCCGAATGGATCAACCGTTAACTCATAGTTATTGCGGAAATTATTGGCGAGGACCTCCACCTCACTGCCATCGAGGTTGCAACGCAGTGCCAGGCCATCGCGATACGGTTTGCCATTGGCAACTACTTTATAGCCGAGCACATCGGTTACGGTATCGCCTTTCGCATCGACCAGCAACACACCTTCGTTGCCCATGTTGAAATATAGTTTGCCATCGGGCCCAAAGAGAAACGCATGTATAGCATGATCGTGCTGCACACCTTTTATGCCTTGAAACAAAATCTCTTTTTTGTCAGCAACGTCATCGCCATCCTCGTCTGTAAAAATAAAGACATGAGGACTGCATGATACAATCACTTTGTTACCCAGCACGCAGATACCAAGTGCTGCATTAACATCGGTGCCCTGATAAAATACTTTACTGTTATCGGCCTTGCCATCGCCATCTGTGTCTTCCAGAATCATAATGCGATCGCCTTCTTTCTTTACCGGATTTTCAGGATTTTGCTGATTGCGATAATTGTAGGCTTCGCATATCCACACACGTCCCTTCGCATCTATATCCATGTTCGTTGGGTTGCTAAACATGGGCTCGGAAGCAAACAATGTTACTTCGAGTCCATCGAGAACTTTCAGATCAGCGAGTGAAGCTTCCGGTGAGCGTTCATCGTTTGATGGTGTTGTTTTTTTGGATGAACATGAGGAGACCACTAATAACACGATCACCACTATACCAACGTGATATTTCATAAGGGGGCAATGCTAAAATTGCTAAAAGATAAAGAGGTTTTGCCTATTAACTATCCTGCAAAAAAGCTGCAGATTATCTTTCTTTGTCTTTCGAAAGATCGGTGAATAAGCTGTTGAAAACAGAAAGTATCAGGCTGAATGCTAATGCCCACCAGAACCCATCTACGCGAAAACCCGGCACGAAGTAATCTACCAGCATGATGATGAGTGCATTGATCACAAGCAGAAACAATCCGAGTGTGAAAATGGTGATGGGAATAGTGAAGATGATGAGAACAGGTTTTACAATAGCATTGGCAATGGCCAGCACAGCCGCCACCAGCAATGCATGACCGTAATGTTCTACATGAACCCCGGGCAAGAGGTAAGACGTTAAAAGTACAGCGAGGCCAGACAGCAGAAATCGCACAATTCCGTTCATTTTGAATGCATTAAATTTTGATTGAATTTCTGCTTTTACCTTAACAAGTCAAATTTTAAATTTCGACCATGTACGCGATAGTTGATATTGAAACGACCGGAGGATATGCGGCAAACCATCGCATTACAGAAATTGCTGTTTACCTGCATGACGGCATCCAGATAACAGACACGTACCATACGCTGATAAATCCGGGAAGAAATATTCCGTTTTATATAACCGGCTTAACCGGAATTACCACGGAGATGGTGCTGGATGCTCCAACTTTTGAGGAGATTGCCGAAACTGTTTTTAACCTGATTGACGGAAAAGTATTTGTAGCACACAACGCGCATTTCGACTATTCTTTTCTGAAGCGCGAGTTTGAGTTGGCGGGTATAAACTGGCAGTCAAAAAAATTGTGTACAGTCCGCCTCAGCCGCAAAATTATACCCGGACTTCGCTCCTATAGTTTGGGAACATTGTCTGAAAGTCTTGGTATCCAGATTTCGAACCGCCACCGCGCCCATGGTGATGCACATGCTACTGTAAAAATTTTCGATCAGTTACTAAGGCGCGATCGCGATAACTACATCGCTAAGGCGTTGAAGAAAAATTCAGGAGAAACCATTCTTCCACCCAATCTTCCAAAGGAGGAGTTCGACAAACTTCCGGCACAACCTGGAGTTTATTATTTCCACAATGCACGTGGCCAGGTTATTTATGTTGGTAAGGCCATCAACATCAAGAAGAGAATTGCCGGACATTTTACCGGTGATGCGCGCGAGTGGAGTCGCTCGAAGATCAGAAATGAAATTCATCATATCAGCTACGAGCTAACCGGCAATGAACTGATTGCGTTGATACTCGAGTCGCAGGAAATACGAAGACTGTGGCCCAAGTATAATCAGGCTCAAAAGTATAAAGTTGAAGAGTGGGGCATTTTTGAATACGAAGATCGCAATGGCTATTTGCGTTTTTCGGTAAACATGGTTACACGTGGCTCACAGCCGTTGATCCGCTTCAGCACCAAAGGTGATGCCTGGAATTTTTTATGGGAGAAAGTGCGCGAATTTGATTTGTGCCCCAAACTCTGCGGGCTACAGCTTGCAAAGGGATTGTGTTTCAATTATCAAACCGGTGAGTGCCACGGTGCATGCGAAGGTGTGGAGACTGTGAAGCGATATAACAAACGGATATATAAAGCAATTGATACCTTTAAAGTTGCCGGTAATTCAGCGGCAATTATAGGGCGGGGAAGAAATACAGAAGAGCAGTCTGTAGTGCTTGTAGACAAAGGCACTTACTATGGTTTCGGATATATAGGCAAAGATGTATCAATCGTTGACTTTGAGTCGGCCCGAAGCTATGTTCGTTCGAGCACCGAAACACCTACGGTTCAAAATCTTATCAATTCATACCTCACCAACCCGAGAGGAACTGAGGTGGTAGTATTCTGATGAAATATATAGTGTGGCAAACAACACCCAGCCACATACATACTCAACATGTTAAGGCAGGCGTTGTAGCGACTCATAAACTTTTGATTCTATTGACATGAAGCAACTCTTCTTTTTACTTACGTTCTTGTCTTACTTCACACTATTGAGCGCACAGACAAAACCTGAAATCGCTTTTACACTGGAAGAAAAAAATCTTATCCCGGAAGGCATTGCCTACAATGCGGTTGATAAGTCGTTTTACGTGGGCAGCATTTACAAAAAGAAAATTGTACAGATAACAGCCGATGGAAAAGTGAGTGATTTCATTTCATCTGGCGCAGACGAAATTGAGCAGGTGCTGGGAATGAAGGTTGATGCAAGAGGTTTTCTGTGGGCTTGCAACAACACTTCGGAACACGACACCGTTAATCGCATTTCGAACGTGCATGTATATGATCTGCACACAAAGAAAATGGTGAAGCGATTTAAACTGGTGGATGATCGCGTTCACTTATTTAATGATCTTTATATTACCAAGAATGGCGATGTTTTTATAACCGATACACAAGCAAGCATGCTCTGGGTTGTTCGCAGAGACAGCAAAACGCTGGAAGAATTTACAAAGCCGGGAAGTTTAATGTGGGCCAATGGTATAACCGCTTCGCAAGATGAAAAGCATTTGCTGGTAAGCACAACCGGTTCGCTGGGTATTGCTATGGTTGATATACAGACAAAAGCAATCACACCTTTGTTGAACGACCGTTATAGGATGATGGGATTCGATGGCTTGTATCGTTACAACAACATTTTGATTGGCGTGCAGAATACGTTCTTCCCGGAGTCTATTCAGAAAATTGTAATGACACCAGATAACAGGCGAGCTGAGAAGGTTGACTTTCTAGGCGAATCTGATTCGTTGTTCAATATCCCTACCACAGGTGTATTGGCCGATGGCTACTTCTACTTTATTGCCAACAGCCAGTTATTGCAGATTATCGGCTCCAGCCAGGGAAAAATAAAGGACCCTGAAAAGTTGGAGGACATTATTATCATGAAGATAAAATTGAATGAGGTGTATTGACAATCCGATTGATCCTGTAATTTGCCACCCAACTCATAATAACCGGACATGATCAAAGAATACATTTCCTCAAACAAGGATCGCTTTCTGACTGAGCTTTTTGATTGGTTGCGCATTCCTTCCATCAGTGCCGATAGTCGCAATAAGCAAGACGTTCGCAGGGCTGCTGAGTTCTTGAAAGAAAAACTTACCGCTGCGGGTGTAGACTCTGTAGAGATCTGCGAAACGAAAGGCCACCCGATTGTATATGCTGAGAAGATCGTGAATCCTTCCCTTCCTACTATCCTGGTATATGGACACTACGATGTGCAGCCGGCCGATCCTATAAATTTATGGGACTCTCCTCCGTTCGAACCGGTTATTAAAGACGATAAGATCTTTGCACGCGGTGCCTGCGATGACAAAGGCCAGGTATATATGCATGTAAAGGCTTTCGAAGCCATGATGAAGCTTAACCTTTTACCCTGCAATGTAAAGTTCATGGTAGAAGGCGAAGAAGAAGTTGGCTCCGATAACCTGGGCGTGTTTGTAAAAGAAAACAAGGCAAGATTAAAAGCAGATATTATTCTTATTTCTGATACAGCGTTGATATCGCTGGAGCATCCTTCTATCACCACGGGGCTACGTGGATTGAGTTATATGGAGGTAGAAGTAACCGGTCCTAACCGGGATCTGCATTCAGGTGTATATGGTGGTGCCGTGGCAAACCCGATCAATACATTGTGCAGCATGATTGCTTCGCTGCATGATGACAAGGGAAGAGTTACCGTAAAAGGTTTCTACGACAAAGTTGCTGAGTTAACTGCAGCGCAACGTGAAGCGCTCAATAAAGCTCCTTTCGATTTGGAAGAGTATAAAAAAGAACTGGGTATAGATGAGATAAAAGGTGAAGAGGGATATACCACGCTGGAGCGAACTGGCGTGCGCCCAACTTTAGATGTAAATGGCATTTGGGGAGGATATACTGGCGAAGGTGCCAAAACGGTTCTTCCATCAAAAGCACATGCTAAAATATCCATGCGCCTGGTGCCAAACCAGGTAAGTGCCGAGATTACCGAGTTGTTCACAAAACACTTTGAATCGATAGCACCAAAATATGTGAAGGTAAAAGTAACGGCACATCACGGTGGCGAACCGGCTGTTACGCAAACAGATTCTGCTGCCTATAAAGCTGCCAGCAAAGCATTCGAAGAAGTGTTCGGCAAAAGTCCTATCCCGACTCGCGATGGTGGAAGTATACCAATCGTTGCTCTCTTTAAGAAAGAATTAGGACTAGATACTGTGTTGATGGGCTTTGGTCTTGACAGCGATGCTATACATTCTCCCAATGAACATTATGGTGTTAATAACTTCCTGTTGGGTGTAGAAACCATTGTAGCATTCTACAAACACTTTGCAAAGAAATGACAATGCAACAGAAGGTATATAATAAAGTAAAGGTGCAGTAAAAACTGCACCTTTGTTGTTTATTAGCCGCCAACGTTTATTAAAACAAACTGAGATTTCCTCCTCTTCTGAACTTGGTCAAATCTATAGCAGGCATTATTTTGCCGGCAAAGTATTTTTTCTTGGATACAGCAAACAGTTGATGTATCGCTTCTGCAAAGTTACCTTCACCCGTCATGCGCCTTCCAAATTGTGAATCATTTACATTGCCTCCATGCATCTCGCATATCTGATGCCACACCTTTTCAAAGCGATCCGGAAAATTCTTTCGCAGCCAGTCTTCGAATATCTTTCCAATAGAACCATTCAAACGCACCACTGTCATACCGGCACCCAATGCTCCGCGGTCACTTGCTGCTTTTAATATCTGCGGTATTTCGTGATGATTAAGGCCCGGTATTATCGGCGCGTTCATAATGCCCACCGGTATACCTGCATTCGACAAAGTCTCTACTGTTTGTAGTCGCTTGGCAGCACTGGCCGTTCTGGGCTCCATCACTCTCCGCAGGTCTTCATCCAGTGTGGTAATTGATATATATACATGCACCAGGTTATCCTGCGCGAGATCTTTTAGTAAGTCTATGTCGCGTAGCACGAGACTGTTTTTGGTAATCATTCCCAACGGATGCCGGTAACGTGCAAAGATCTTGAGCATACCTCGGGTAAGCTCGTACTTCCTTTCCAACGGCTGATAGCAATCCGTATTTCCGGATACACTGATCGGCACAGCCTGCCAATTGGGATGGAGTATAAATTTCTCCAACAACTTTGGTGCATCTTTCTTTACAATGATTTTGCTTTCAAAATCAAGCCCCGCATTAAATCCCCAATATTCATGTGTATTGCGGGCATAACAGTAAATACATCCATGCTCACATCCCTGATATGGATTGGAGGAATACATCATGCGAAGATCAGGACTATCCACCTTGTTCACGATCTTCTTGGACTTCTCAAAAAATACCTGTGTTGTTGGTGCTGAGAACAATGGCTCATCCAAGCCTTCAATATGTTCAGTGACATATTCGGCCTTCAAAAATTTGTTAACGGTTTTAATCTGCGCTCCCCGGCCTTTGAAATATTCTTCTTCCATAAAAGCCTCCCTCTCTTTTTAATCACATCACATAGTTACTAATTATTTTAGTTATCAACACTAAAATAATTAGTTAATTTTTTCAGGCTGATTTTATGGACTATTTTCGCTCACAATTCAGCGATTTGTTAAGCTATCAATTCACTCCTGTTCAGGAATTTCATCATCCTGTTTTGCACGAAGCAGGTGTGCGTTTAATCATCAAACGCGAAGACCTCAATCATCCTCTCATTTCCGGAAATAAATGGTGGAAACTCAAATACAATCTGGAAGAAGCGCATCGCCAGAAACAAAAGACATTGCTCACGTTTGGTGGCGCTTTCTCGAATCACGTTTACGCCACAGCTGCCGCTGCACGTGAAGCAGGATTTGGAAGCATTGGCATTATTCGTGGAGAAGAAGTTTTACCGCTCAACGCAACGTTGCGTTTCGCACAGTCGTGCGGCATGAAGCTATATTTCATTTCACGCGAAGCCTATAGAAAAAAAAGCGAAGCTGATTTTATAGCAGATCTCGGTGAGCGCTTTGGTAATTTTTATCTGATACCGGAAGGTGGCTCTAATGCATTGGCTGTAAAAGGAAGTGCAGAGTTCACACTAACGCTTTCCTCTTTATCATACGACTACTTGTATCTCGCCGCGGGTACTGGCGGAACGATAGCGGGTATCATTGCAGGCACCGATGCCGCCAAACAGATTGTTGGTGTCAGTGCATTAAAAGGAAATTTCCTTCAGCAGGAAGTCGAAGGTCTTTTACACGTCTACGAAAAAGCTGAAGGTATTTCTGTCAATAATAAGAACTGGAATATACTGAACAACTATCATCATGGAGGCTATGCCAAGGTAACACCTGCATTGCTTGCCTTTATCAAAGAGACTAAGGAATCTTATAACCTTCCCCTCGACCCTATCTATACCGGTAAAGTATTGTGGGCTATACTGGAAGAAGCAAAGGCAGGCCTATTCAGAAAAGGCTCTACAATACTGATGATCCACACGGGAGGATTGCAGGGAACTGCTGCATACGAAGAGCTTCTTGTATAATTATATCAACATCATAATCGCTGCTACCAGTGTCATGCCGATAATAAACAAGCGGTAGATCCGCTCCGGTATATTTTTCACAATCAATATCCCAATGAATGCACCTATACCAATTAAAGGTAGTGCTATCAGGTCAAGCAAAAATGAATTCCACGATATAGTATGCCACGCAAAAACGTGGAACGGAACCTTGAACCAGTTCATCACCATAAAGAACCACGCGGTAGTTCCTATAAAGGCATCCTTAGGGAGACGCATGGAAAGGAAATATACTGCCATTACCGAGCTTGCCAAATTTCCCACCATGGAAGTAAACCCCCCTGCTGTTCCGGTAACAGCCGCAAACGGTTTGTTGTCGGGTATATCTTCTTTATGTTGTTCGAGCCATAACATAATTACTACACTCGCCATGATGGTTACGGCCATGATCATTCTGAAAATATGATCATCGATCATACTCCCGACTATAGTTCCCACAATTGTACCGACTACAGCCCACGGAAAAAGTTTCTTAAGGTGTACCCACGATGCATGACGATGGTAGTACCATACGCCGATCACATCGGCTATACATAATATGGGCAGCATAATGCCACTGGAAAGCTGACCACCAAAAACGGAAGCCAGCAACGGCACAGAGATCATACCCGTACCATGCACACCCGTCTTGGACATGCCGACAAAGATTGCCACCAATAAAAATATAAGTAAATCTGATGATGAGAGCTGGAAGGAGAAAAGCGCTATCAAACTATACTTAGTTAAGAGGCCTGGTTGAAAAGACTGTTCAGCTCCAGATCAATCTTGCTTACAATGTGAGCAAAGTCATCGATTCTTGTTACAAAGTCAAGGTTATTAACATCAATCACCAACAGTTTGCCGGATGTATAGTTATTGATCCATTGTTCGTAGTGTTCGTTGAGATTGCGCAGGTAATCTATTCGAATGGCATACTCGTAATCACGTCCACGCTTTTCAATCTGGCGAACCAGCTTTGGTATATCGGCCTTAAGGTATATGAGCAGATCGGGCGGCTGCACATAGGCAATCATCGAATGAAATGTGTCGAGGTAACTTTGAAAGTCACGCTCCGACATAAATCCGCTGCTGTGAAGATTCGTTGCAAAGATATAGGCATCTTCATAGATCGTTCGGTCTTGCACCGTAGTCTTGTCGTTTGTAGCGCGTATTTTATTTACCTGCTTGAAACGGCTGTTGAGAAAATACATCTGCACATGAAATGCCCAGCGATTCATGTCGCCATAAAAATCTCTCAGATATGGATTATCATCGACCGACTCCAGCAGCGCCTGCCATCCATAATGTTTGGAGAGCTTTTGAGCGAGGGTAGTTTTTCCAGATCCGATATTTCCGCAGATAGCAATATGTTGTGGTTGCACGACTTTGGTTTTTGCATGTGAAGGTAGTGGAAAAATACCGCTGGCTGCAAACCGCACACCACGCGATGAAAGTCGTAACGCTTATGAAAATAATGTCTTCATTTTAGGAAAATATGTATTTTAGATTTTCACATACGCTCATTGCTGGTAATGAAAGGCGGTGTGATTTATTCGAAACAATAGCAAAATACTATAGCCAGTTTTTTCTCTTAAAGTACCACAAAAAGGCCAACGATGAAATAATCATCAACCCTATGGCCATAGGATAACCTCCGAGCAACTCCAGTTCAGGCATGTGTTTAAAGTTCATACCATATATACTGGCAATCAAAGTAGGCGGCATAAACACTACAGTAACAACCGTGAAAATCTTAATCACAGTGTTCTGCTCAATATTTACAAGACCGAGAAATGTATTCTGCAAATATTCCAGACGCTCAGAACTGAACTGTGCATGCTGAAGCAGTGAGCCAATATCTTTAATAATGATCTTCAATCGCTCGTTCTCCATTTTGTTGAACTCCGGAATGCGAATAAGCGAGCTTACCACACGCTGTTTTTCTGTGATTGTCTCATGTAATACCATTGTGTTCTCCTGCAACTGTGCTATACCGAGCAGCAAATCTTCTTTTAATGATTTACGTGCTATCAAATCCTTACTGATGCCATTCAGTTTTCGGTTAATACCTTCAATAAGATCGGCATCGCTATCAATGCGTGTTTCAAGAATGGTGAGGAAAACATCAAGGCCATGTTCTTTTGCTTCAGCATTCATCGTCTTCATGCGGCGAACTGTTTCAGCAAAAATTTTCAGATCGCCCTGCCGATAGGTAAAGAGTACACGGTTCTTGAGAATGAACGTAACGTTTTGAATTGATAACTCTGCCTCCTGGTTGGATACAAAGGTAAGGTTGATCTCTGTAGTCTCATCCGTTTCCAGAAAGCGCGAACTACTCTCGATCTCCTGCACTTCCTGATATGTAAAGAATTCGATCTTGTAATTCTTCTCAATAAATTCCTTCTCATCCTGCGTAGGTGCCTGCAAGTCGATCCAGATGATATCCGAAAGTTTCACAATCTGTTCGCGCGGCAGATTTTTGAACTGCTCCAGCTTTCCCTGCCTGATTGTATAGACCCTGATCATAAACTATTATAGCGCTGCAAATTAAAGCATCCCCGTGAATAAAATGTGGCGGCAAGTTTAAGTCTGCCGGTGTTTATGCAAAAACTTATTCCCAACATCCCCTGTATTTCTTAGAAAACGATTTATATTTCCATTCCCTGCAACGTTGCTCAACGGCTTCCATTCCGTTTGTATAACACAATAAAAATCACTCTAAACCCCATATTCAAAATGAAACACGTTTTAATGCTTGCTATGCTGCTTAGCAGCACATGCTCATTTGCTCAATTGGCAAAAGGAAATCTTCAACTTGGTGGTTCGCTATCTTATACGAACCAGAAAAATGATCAATACGACTACTATCCTGGTTTACCCTATAGCATCAAAAGCACCTCTTTTGCATTATCTCCACGTGCTGGTTTATTTTTCTCAGATAAGTCGGTAGTGGGATTGTCTCTTTCTTTTACATCCACTACGAACACATCAGAGTTCTCAGGATTGGACAAAAACCAATCAAAAAATAGCCTCTTCTCGATCACACCTTATTATCGACACTATAAATCTCTGGGGGAGCACGCTGCATTCTTTTTTCAGGGAGATGCATCTATTGGTTTTGGAAAATACAAACCTGAAGGAGCGTCTTATGATACATTCTATTATGGCGTTGGTGTAAGGCCAGGCGTTGCTTTATTTCTCTCTGAAAAGTGGGCATTAGAAGCAACGTATGGATCGCTGTCCTATCAGTCAACCAAGTATACTCCCGATGGTTCGGATAATAATCGCACCAGTAATTCATTCGGATTGAATCTCAACTGGTTAACCCTGGCTTTTGGCGTGCAATATTTCATTGCCCGCTAACAAAAAAGAACCCGGGCGATATACACCGTCCGGGTTACTTTCAACCTGTAAACTGTAAGTTCTTATTTAATCGTGGTCTTCAGCATCAGCTTTCTCAAGCTCTTCATCAACGATCTTTTCGATCACCTCGCGCTGTCGCTCATCAATAGTCTTATCAACTTTGGCCTGCTTCTTCATAAAGCGCAGCATCGCATTTTTCTTTATCTCATAGGCAATGAATACGGTATATTCTTTTGTCTTTTCATTGTAATATTTCTTCTCATCCATCTTGCGCAGATCAGCAAGGTTTGTATTCATAACCTGACGTACCAGGCTTTGAAATTTATCGGCAACATCGGCAGCCTTTTCGTTTTCGGTTTGCCCTAAGTATTGATCCGCTACTTGCTTCATGGTGGTGTTCACCTGTCCGCCAAGTTCAGCCTTGGCCTCTATATCAGCCTTGCTGCGTGCAATGTTATCCTGCGAGCTGGTACCCTTGCCGGTACCGCGCCAAAAACGGTTGTTCGATTCATAAGCATTTCCCTGAAAGGGTTCTTTTACCTTGGTTCCATAAGGGCTTGACGCACAGGAAGCCAGGATAACGGAGGTTATCAGAACAGTGAGTAGGTTATGCAATTTCATAGACTGAATTTGTTAACACTAAAAGTACGAAAAATTGTGCCAGTCCTGATGGGAAGCGTTAACCGTTACAATGTTAATCGTTATCCGGGACCGTCTATTAACGGTTAACCTGTAACAGATAACGGTAACAGTTTTGATGGGTGAAAATTTTACAGTATCTCGCAGAAACATTTAATTAGCATTCATTGTAATAGATGATATCTGCATTATAAAAAGCTCTCTGCCTTTGACTTTCCACGATTTTAATTTTGATGAAAAGCTTGTTGATGGACTCGATTCCATGGGATATAGCAAACCTACGCCCATACAAGAGCAAGCGATACCGGTAATTCTGAACAATCATGATCTGATTGCCTGCGCACAAACGGGTACCGGAAAAACAGCAGCCTATATCTTGCCGGTATTGAATAAAATAGTTCATGCCCAAACACGACATCTCAACACACTGGTAATCGCTCCTACACGCGAGCTTGCCCAGCAGATAGATCAACAAATAGAAGGGTTCGCATATTTTCTGGGCGTAAGCTCGTTGCCGATTTATGGTGGTGGCGATGGTGCCACGTGGGATCAGCAGCGCAAGGCGCTGGAAGAAGGTGCCGATGTTATTATTGCCACACCCGGTCGCCTCATCGCATTACTGGCTGCAGGCACAATCAAATTTGATCATTTACAACATTTGATCCTCGATGAAGCCGATCGTATGCTCGACATGGGCTTCTATGACGACATCATTAAAATCATCAAATATCTTCCTGCCGAGCGGCAAACGCTTTTGTTCTCGGCTACGATGCCTCCTAAAATACGGACCCTGGCGAACAAGATTTTGCGCAATCCGCAGGAGATCAACATTGCTATTGCCAAACCGGCAGCAGGTATATCGCAGCAAGCGTACGTGGTACATGATGCACAGAAAGGCGCTATACTCAAGCATGTACTTAAAACCGTGCCTTGGAAAAGTGTGATCATCTTTGCCTCCACCAAAGAAACAGTCAAGAAACTTGACATAGCCTTTCAACGCGGTGGGCTGCCGGCACGCGCCTTTCACTCCGATCTGGAGCAACAGGAACGCGAAGAGATCCTTCGGGCTTTCAAGAACAAGCAGGTAAATATGCTTATCGGCACCGATGTTTTATCACGTGGTATAGATGTAGAAGGGATCAGTCTCGTAATTAATTGGGATGTACCTCCGGATCCGGAAGACTATGTGCATCGCATTGGAAGAACTGCCCGCGCAGAAACTACCGGTACTGCCGTAACGCTTATCAATGAAAAAGATCAGCGCAAATTCCTGAGTATTGAAAATCTAATCGGCGATGTAATTCCTAAAAACCCATTGCCCCCGGAAGTTGGCGAGGGGCCAATATATAATCCGGAGGTTAAGAAAAAAGGGAACTTCAAAAAGAGGAACTTTAAACCTGGCTTCAAAAAGAAGAAATAGTTTGTTTCCTGCATTCCTATAACTGCTATCGGAGACAGAAATCATAGATATGAATACAAATCCCTTTGTGGAACT